>CALDFY010000353.1 GCA_937942115.1 uncultured Anaerolineae bacterium
CGTCGGCCAAAACCTGGACCTGGAGACCACTCTGCGCCGCTGGGCCCGGCTGGGGTACGAGCCGGTCAGCGTGGTGGAGGCACCCGGCCAGTTCAGCCATCGCGGCGGCATCCTGGACATCTTCCCCCCGGGCGACGATGCACCCGTCCGCATAGAACTCTTCGGCCCCCAGATTGAGTCCATCCGCCGGTTTGATCCCGCCACCCAGCGCTCCGCCGACCGGCTGGAGGCAGTGACGGTCGTCCCAGCGCGGGAGGTGTTGCCTCACCCCGCCCCCTGCCCTCTCCCCTCCCCCGAACGAAGTTCGGGAGAGGGGAGGGAGTGGCGGCAAAGCCGCCGGGGGAGGGGTGAGGAATCTGTAGGGGCAACCCTTGCGGTTGCCCCGAATGGGGTAGGGGCAACCCTTGCGGTTGCCCCGAATGAGGCAGGGGCAAGCCCTGCGGTTGCCCCGAATGGGGTAGGGGCAACCCTTGCGGTTGCCCCGAATGGGGTAGGGGCAACCCTTGCGGTTGCCCCGAATGAGGCAGGGGCAAGCCCTGCCCCTACATTGTGGGAATGGCTGAATTCCCCCCACCCTCCCGAAATCGCCGAAGAACTGGCCGCCCATCGGGAGGCGCTGGCGGCCGGCGTGCCCTTCCCCGGCCTGGAGTTCTACCTGCCCTACTTCTACACCCACCCCGCCGCCCTGCTGGACTACCTTCCCGCCAACGGGATTCTGGTCGTGGACGAACCGGCGGAATGCCGGGACACCTGGGCGGAACTGGAGGAAGAGGCCGTCGGCCTGCGCCGAACCGCCGAAGAGGAGGGCCTCATCCCTCCGGATTACCCCATCCCCTACCTGACCTGGGACGACTGGCAGGAGCATCTGGCGGACCGCCCCCACCTGGTCCTGGGGCACGGGGAGGAGGAGGTGACGGGCGACCTGGCGGCCTGTTTCCATCCGGCCCCCCGCTACGGCGGCGACCTGGGGGACCTGATGCAGGACATAGAGGGGGCCCTGCGCGCAGGCCAGTGGGTGGTCGTGATCAGCCGACAGGCGCAGCGGCTGGCCGAGGTCTGGAGCGAGCGCCACGACCCCATCCTGCCGGTAGAGGGACTGCCCGAACCGCCCCACCGCCCCCTGACCTTCGTCCACGGATCGCTGGAGGAGGGGTTTATCCTCACCCCACCCCCCACCCCCTCCCCTCTCCTGACCTTTGGTCAGGAGAGGGGAGGGGTGAGGCCCCTCACCCCCACCCCCCTGTCCCCCTCCCCCTCTCCCGCCCCGCGGGAGAGGGGGAGGGGGTGGCCCGAAGGGCCAGGGGTGGGGGTGAGGCTCCTCACCGACGCCGAAATCTTCGGCTGGCGGATGCCGGAGCCCCGCCGCCCCCTCTACCGCCGCCGCACCGCCCCCGAATCCCTTTACGCCGACCTCACCCCCGGCGACTACGTCGTCCACGAAGACTACGGTATCGGCATCTTTCGCGGCCTGGTCACCCTCACTCTGGAGGGGGAGCAGCGGGATTACCTGCTGGTGGAGTATGCCGGGCGGGACCGGCTCTACGTCCCCGTCTATCAGGCCGACCGGCTGAGCCGGTACGTGGGCGCCGACGAGGGGCCCCCGGCCCTGAGCCGGCTGGGGAGCGCCGAGTGGGGTCAGGTCAAGGCGCGCGCCCGCCGGGCCGTGGAGGAAGTGGCGCGGGAACTGCTGGAACTCTACGCGGCGCGGGAACTGGCTCCCGGCCACGCCTTCAGCCCCGATACCCCCTGGCAGGCCGAACTGGAGGCCGCCTTCCCGTACGTGGAGACCCCCGACCAGGAACGGGCCATCGCCGAGGTCAAGGCCGACATGGAGCGCCCCCGCCCGATGGACCGCCTCATCTGCGGGGACGTCGGCTACGGCAAGACAGAAGTCGCCCTGCGGGCCGCCTTCAAGGCCGTGATGGACGGCAAACAGGTGGCCGTCCTGGTCCCCACCACCGTCCTGGCCCAGCAGCACTACACCACCTTCCGCCACCGCCTGGCCCCCTTCCCGGTCGTCGTGGAGCACCTCTCCCGCTTCCGCACCCCCGCCGAACAGGCCCGCATCCTGGAGGGACTGCGGGAAGGGACGGTGGACATCGTCATCGGCACCCACCGTCTCCTGCAGAAGGACGTCGCCTTCAAGGACCTGGGCCTGGTCATCATAGACGAAGAACAGCGCTTCGGCGTGACCCATAAGGAGCGGCTGAAGAAGTTGCGGACGGAGGTGGACGTCCTGACGATGACGGCCACCCCCATCCCCCGCACCCTCTACCTCTCCCTGACCGGCGTCCGCGATATCAGCATCATAGAGACGCCGCCGGAGGAGCGGCTCCCGGTGGTCACCTACGTGGGCCCGTACGATGCCGGGTTAGTCCGACGGGCGATTCTGCGGGAACTGGAGCGCTCGGGCCAGGTCTTCTACGTCCATAACCGGGTGCAGACCATAGGGGGCGTGCACCGTCGCCTGGAGGGACTGGTTCCCGAGGCCCGCATCGCTGTCGCCCATGGGCAGATGCCGGAGCGGGAACTGGAGGAGACGATGCTCCGCTTCGTCGCCGGAGAGATAGATGTCCTGCTGTGTACGAGCATCATTGAGAGTGGGCTGGACATCCCCAACGCCAACACGTTGATCGTGGAGGGGGCGGAGCGGTTCGGATTGGCACAACTCTATCAGTTACGGGGCCGGGTGGGGCGCGGCGCCCGGCGGGCCTACGCCTACTTCCTGCACTCCCCGGGCCGTCTGACGGAGGACGCGCGCCAGCGGCTGGAGACGATTCGGGAATTCAGCGACCTGGGCGCCGGATACTCCATCGCCATGCGGGACCTGGAACTGCGGGGGGCCGGGGAGATTCTGGGGACCCGCCAGAGCGGGCACATTGCGGCCATCGGGTTTGACCTCTACACGCGCCTGCTGGCGCGCGCAGTGGAGGAGTTGCGGGCCCGGCGGGAGGGCCGCCCGCCGCCGCCGGAGCCGCTGAGCGGTATCCACATAGACCTGCCGCTGCCGATGGGCCTGCCGCCGGACTACATCCCCGACGAGCATCTGCGCCTGCGCCTCTACCGGCGCCTGGCCGCGCTGACCGATGAGCGGCAGATTGGGGAAATGGAGGCGGAACTGACGGACCGCTTCGGCCCTCCGCCCGCGCCAGTTCGCAACCTCTTCCTGGGCCTGCGGCTGAAGGTGCTGGCCCGGGATGCGGGCGTCACCCGCATCGTCGCCGAGAACGACCATCTGACCCTGCAGATGCCCGGGCTGGATAGCGCCGCGCGGGAGCGGCTGCAGCGCCGCCTGGGCGATATGGCCCACGTGGGCCGGCAGGCTATCTACGTCCCGATGGAGCGCGGCTGGCCGGAGCGGCTG
>CALDFY010000354.1 GCA_937942115.1 uncultured Anaerolineae bacterium
GTTGCCCCTACGCTTTGCGCCGGGCGTCAACCTGCGTTGACGCCCTTCTCAGGAGGTCGGCGAAGGCCGACCTTGTTGCGAACGAAGTGAAGGGACCCGGCCGAAGGCCCAAAGAGGCTGGCTTCAGTCAGCGCCCGAGGCGGCGACCCAACTGGCGCAGTCCCTTAAGTTAACGCATATGGGGGGCAAGGGGGGTGAGGGGCAAAGAAGCCCGCCGCCCGCCCAGAACAAGAGGGGCGCGAAAAAACCTGCACTTGTGAGAGGGATGGGGTGAGGGCAACCCCCCGTTATCTCTCCGCCATCTATGGTAGGCAGTTACGGGCGCGGAGATTCTGGGGTGAACTCCAACTCCCGCTCCAGGACCCAGAAGTGGGAAAGGCCAAAGGTGCGGAGGGGGGTCCGTTCCAGGGCATATGTGACCGCCTGGAGCAGGCGGGCCAGAGCGGGCCGACGACGGGCCAGGCGGTCGTAGCCGGGGAAAATCACCGTCCGAAACACCACCCGTACGGGCAGGCCCCGCAGCAGGCGTTGCAGCGTGCCCGCTGTATATGCTCGCACGTGTGGGACCAGCCGGTTCCGCAGCGGGTTGGGCAGGTAGTTGACCAGCGGGATGTTGCCGAAGCGGTAGCGTCCGCGCCAGAAGCACCCGTGAGTCTCAAACGGGTAGAGCCGGTTGGGGACAAAAAGGAGGATCCGACCGCCGGGCCGGGTCACCCGGACCATCTCCGCCAGGACGGCCCGGTCGTCGGCGACATGCTCCAGGACCTCGTGGGAGAAGGTCAGGTCAAAGGAGCCATCCGCGAAGGGGAGGGCCTCCCCCACGGCCTGCACCACTCCGGCGCCGCAGGCCTGGGCCTGGCAGGCCCATTCCCGCTCCACCTCCACGCCGAAGACGTGGGAGGTATGACGCCGGAAGGCCGCCAGGTACATCCCTACCCCGCACCCTACATCCAGTACCCGCTTTCCGGTGGGGTCCGCATGGCGGCAGACCATCCCGAAGCGTCGCTCCTGCCCTGCGCACCACGCCAGGGAAGGCACGCCGCGCTCCGCCCGCCGGTCGGTCCCTATGACCACGCCCGTTCCTCCAGTTCCCGCCGGGAGGATTCTTGGAGTTCGGAAACGGTCAGGCCGAGGGCGGTCAGTTCGCGGGAGAGAGCGACCATTCTGAAATAGGCGCAAAGCCGCCGGAGGCGCTCGTATTCCTTAACGGGAACGAGGACCACGTCGGGCTTCCCTCTGTGGGTCACGATGACCAGGTCTTGACGGGCCTGCTTTAACTTATTTGTCTCCCGGTCTTTGTGGGAGAACCCTTATCTACCCGAAGCGGCCGGTGATGTAGTCCTCGGTGCGGCGGTCGCGGGGGGTGGTGAAGAGGTCCCGGCCGGGCTGGCATTCCACCATTTCCCCCATCAGGAAGAAGGCGGCATAATCGGCCACTCGTGCGGCCTGTTGCACGCTGTGGGGGAAAATGACGATCGTGTACCGGTGTTTCAACTCCTGCAGCGCCTCCTCTACTTTGCCGGTGGAGATGGGGTCCAGCCCCGAGGTCGGCTCGTCCAGCAGCAACACCTCCGGCTCCAGCGCCAGGCTTCGGGCGATGCAGAGCCGCTGCTGCTGCCCGCCGGAGAGACGACTGGCCGGGTCATCCAGCCGGTCTTTTACCTCGTCCCACAGCGCGGCCAGCCGCAGGCTCCGCTCCAGAATCTCCTCCAGCCGGGCCCGGTCCCGGACCCCCGCCAATTTCGGGCCGTAGAGGATATTCTCCCGGACGGTTCCGGGCAAGGGGAGCGGCAGCGCGAAGACCATCCCCACCCTTCGCCGCAGACGGGGAACGTCCACCCCCGGCGCGTAGATGTCCTGCCCGTCCAGCAGGACGCGCCCGGTCATCCGGGTGCCCTCCACCTCATCGTTCAGCCGGTTGATGAGGCGCAGGAGCGTCGTCTTGCCTCCTCCCGCCGGCCCGAAGATGACGGTGATGGCGTTGGGCGGGATGTCCAGCGTCACGTCCCGCAGGGCCGGTTGGTTGCCGTAGTAATAACTGACGTTTTCCAGGCGAATTTTTGGTTCCACGGACGTAACTGTTCGGCTTCACTTTCCCCCCGCCCCCTCCCGTAGCGGCGAAGCTGCTGGGGGTGGGGTGAGGTGAGTTACCATTCCCGGCGCCGCCGGAAGTAACTGCGGATGATGGCGGCGACGGCGTTCATGGAGAGGACGATGGTCAGCAGGACCAGCGCCGTCCCGTACTGGATACGGGGCGGCATGCCCGGCACCTGGGTACTGATGACGTACAGGTGGTACGGAAGCGCCATGGTCGGCTCCAGGAGCGAGCGGGGAATGCGGGGCAGATAAAAGGCGGCGGCGGTGAAGAGGATGGGCGCCGTCTCCCCGGCGGCCCGCAGGAGCCCCAGGATGATGCCGGTGATGATGCCCGGCAGGGCCTGCGGCAGGACGATGGAGCGGATGCCCTGCCAGCGGGTCCCGCCCAGGCTGGCGCTCACCAGCCGGAACTCCCCCGGCACGGCCCGCAGCGCCTCCTCCGCCGTGCTGATGATGACGGGGAGGGTCATAATGGCGAGGGTCAGCGAACCGGCCAGGACCGACGTGCCGAACTGCAGGAACAGGACGAAGAGGCCCAGGCCGAAGAGGCCGTAGACGACCGAGGGAACTCCCGCCAGGTTGATGATAGCCAGGCGCAGGATGCGGGTCCAGAAGGTGTCCCGGGCGTATTCTGCCAGATAGATGGCCCCGCCGACGCCGACCGGGATGGCGACGACTGCCGTCCCCAGCACCAGTAGCAGCGTCCCGACGATGGCCGGGAAGATACCTCCTGCTTTCATCCCGCCGCGCGGCATCGCGGTGAGAAACTCCCAGTTGATGGCCCCGATGCCCCGGACGACGATGTTCCCGATGACGAACAGGATGGGCAACACCACGATCAGAGAAATCACCCCCAGAAGAGTAAACCCCAGTCGCTGGACCAGATGTCGGTTGATCATCGCAGACCTCCCCGGCGGGGTTTCTTGAAGATGGTGACGGCGGCCATTGCGTTGATGATGAAGGTGATCACGAAGAGGATGATGCCGATGCCGAAGAGGGCGTGGTAGTGGACGCTCCCCTGGGCCACCTCGCCCATCTCGGCGGCGATGGTGGCCGTCATCGTGCGGACGGGACGGAAGAGGGAGTCCAGGGTCAGCGGCATACGGGCCGCGTTGCCGGTCACCATCATCACCGCCATAGTTTCGCCGATGGCCCGGCCCAACCCCAGCATCACCGCTGTGACGATGCCGGAGCGGGCCGCCGGAACGACGACCCGCCAGATGGTCTGCCACTGGGTGGCGCCCATCGCTAAGCCCGCGTCCCGGTAACTCTTGGGCACCGCGTCCAGCGCGTCCTCGGCCACGCTGATGATGGTCGGTAGGGCCATATAGGCCAGGATGAGGGCGCCGGTGAAGGCCGTCAGGCCGGTAGGAGCCCCCAGCACCTCCCGCACCAGCGGCGCGACGACGGTCATCCCGAAGAAGCCCAGCACCACCGAGGGGATGCCTGCCAGGACTTCAATCATCGGCTTGAGAATCTCCCGCGCCCAGTTCGGGGCCACTTCCCGCACGAAGACCGCCGTCGCCACCCCCAGAGGAAGGGCGATGAGGATGGCCGTCACCGTGACCAGGAACGAACCCAAAATGAGAGGCAGGGTACCGAAGAGGCCGAACGTGGGATACCAGCGGGTTCCGAAGAGGTTCTCCGGGGAGGTCTCCCAGAAGATAGGGAAGCCCTCCCGGACGAGGAAGAAGAAAATGAGGATGACAAAGCCGATGCTGGAGAAAGCCAGCACCCGGATGGTGGATTCTATGGCGAATTCGCCCCAACGGGGGTGGGAAGGGTGAGACAAGCGTTTGGGTTTACCCAATCAGCACCTCCTTGTGGACGGCGGGATCGGGTGATCGGGTTCTCGGTCTCCCCAAAGAGTGGAGCCACCAGGGCATATTATACCCGATACCGGGATTTTCGCCATCCGTCCGAATCCTTGCAGGAAACCCCTCTTTGGTTTATAATGCCCCCCGGCGGGGTCGTATGGACATAGAGGTCGCCGTCGCCAAAGTGGCCAAATGGGCCAGTCCGGAGAGCGGGGACACGCTGGAGATGATTGAGCGCCCCCGGGGCGGCTTCTCCTTCGTGCTGGCCGACGGACAGGGATCCGGCCGGGCCGCGAAGGCCATCAGCCAGCAGGTGGCCCGCAAGGCCATCGCCGAACTGGCCGAAGGGGTCCGGGACGGCGCCGCCGCCCGGGCTGCCCACGACTTTCTCTACACCCACAAGGGCGGGCGGGTCTCCGCCACCCTGAACATCCTCTCCGTGGACCTGACGACCGGCACGCTGGTCCTCTCCCGCAACAACCCCCATCCGGTCATCGTGGTGAGGCCCGATGAAGGAGTGGCGTTGCTGGACGCGCCGTCCCAGCCGGTGGGGATTTACCCCCGCACCCGTCCGGTCATCACCGAGGTGGCCCTGCAGCCGGGCCTGGCCGTCGTCGTCTACACCGACGGGCTGGCGCTGGCCGGGGAGGGGCGGGGCGGGCCGATGGACCTCCCCGCCGTCGTCGGGGAGATGGCCGCGCGCGGCCTGGATGCCCGGCGGATGGCGGACGAGTTGCTGGCCCGCGCGCTGGCGCTGGAGGCCCACCGCCCCCGCGACGACATCAGCGTCCTGGTCCTGCGCGTCCACCCCGAGACCGGCGACCCGGTTCGCCGTTTGCATGTCCAGATCAGCACAGGAGTGTAGATGAGGCAGGTGGATTCCCGCACCCTTCGGGCCTACCTCCGGGATACCCGGTTGCTGGTCCGGGAATTCCGCTATTCCATCCTGCTGTTTCTCATCCTGGTGCTGGTCGGAACGGTGACGCTGCGATTCGCCTACGATGCCGACCGGCCGTTGAGTTGGGGAGACGCCCTGGATACCACCGTCAAACTGATGTTCTTTGAAACGACCCACGAGTACCCCCAGACATGGCCGGCCCAGGTCGTCTTCTTTCTCTGGCCCCTCCTGGGGCTGGTGCTGGTCGTGAACGGCGTGGTGCAGTTCTGGACCGCCCTCTTCAATCGGCGGGAACGGCGGGAGACCTGGGAGGTGGCTGTGGCATCTACGTATCGGAACCACATCGTGGTCTGCGGGCTGGGCAAAGTGGGGTATCGGGTCATTCTCCACCTTTTGGGGATGCAATATGAGGTGGTCGGCGTGGAGAAGAACCCGGAGGCGAGATTTCTCCCCCTCATCCGTCAAAAGAAGGTGCCGGTCATCGTGGGGAACGCCCGCCAGCGGGATGTCCTGGAGAAAGCCGGTGTGCGCGCCGCCTCCGCTATCGTCGCCGCCACCGAGGACGACCTGACCAATCTGGACATCGGGCTGGAGGCGCGGCTATTAAACCCCAACATCCAGGTGGTCCTGCGGCTGTTTGACCAGGACCTGGCCGACCGGGTTCGGGAGGGCTTTGGCTTTCAGGCCGCGTTCAGCACGTCGGCGCTGGCGGCCCCGGCCCTGGCCGCCGCTGCCACCCGCGCCGCCGTGGAGTACTCGTTCTACCTCAACGACGTCCTTCTCAACGTCAGCCGCCTGACGGTCAACCCGGGCTCAGCGCTGGCCGGGCACCGGGTAGGAGAAGTGGAGCAGGAACTGGACCTTTCCATCATCCTCCTCTCTGATCGGAAGGGGGTGGATTTCCATCCGGCGGCCGACCGGGTGCTGAATCCGGGGGATCAGGTTGTGGTCTTCGCCTCGTTGGAGGCGCTGGCATGCCTGGACCGGATGAACCGACCACAGACCACAGACCATAGACCACAGAGATAGACGATGGTCATCCATCGTCCGTTGTCCGTGGTCGGTCGTCCGTAGCAGTGGTCGGTGGTCGGTCGGCCATCGTCTGTCGTCGGTGGTCTGTCGTCCATCGTCTATGGTCCAAATCGGAGTTGTCGGGCCGTGCGGGGCGGGAAAGAGCACACTGGTGCGGGCCCTGCGGGAGCGCGGCGTCGCCGCCCGCGAGATCGCCCAGGAGCACTCCGGCGTCCCCGCGATGTGGCAGCGCATCACCCGGCCCGACCGCCTGGTCTACCTGGACGTCTCCCGGGAGACGGCGGAGCGGCGGCTGGCGCGGGAACTCCCCCTGGCCTGGTGGGCGGAGATGACCGCCCGGCTGGCCCACGCCCGCGCCCACGCCGACCTGGTCGTGGAGACCGACGGCCTGACACCCGAAGAAGTCGCCGGGCGGGTACTGGAGTTTCTGGCCGCTGCCGGAGAAACGGCGGCACTGCCCTAAAACAGGGCCGTTCGTTTTCAGCCACGAATTTCACCAATGGGCACGAAAAAGTGTCCCTCATAAACCGACGCACCGACATCCTCCCCCTCCTTCTGCTCCTGGCCATCGCGCTGGCGGCGGCGGCCCCCCTCTGGGGGCCGGGCATCGTCAACACGCGCGGCGGGGGCGATAGCCCCTTCCTCCTCCAGCGCGTCCACCAGATGGCCGTCAACCTGCGGGCCGGCGTGTTCCCCGTCCGCTGGATGCCCGATGCCGCCTACGGCCTGGGCTATCCCTTCTTCAGTTACTACGCCGCCCTCCCCTACTACCTGGCCGGCCTGCTGGGGGTCGTCGGGCTGGACATCCTCGC
>CALDFY010000355.1 GCA_937942115.1 uncultured Anaerolineae bacterium
GCTCCGGTAGAGCGGGTTTTCGCCTTTATGGCAAGGCCGGAAAACCTGCCGGAAATCTGGCCCAGCCTGCAGGAGGTCAGGAACGTACAGCCCCTGCCCAACGGCGGCTATCGCTATGACTGGACCTACAAGATGGCCGGCGTTCGTGTTGAAGGTCATGCGGAGTGGACGGAGTTCGTCGAGAATCAACGCATTGTAGATGAGAACGAAGGCGGCATCCCCAGTACCTTCGTGTGGATATACCAGCCGGAAGGCGCTGGCACCCGAGTCTCGGTGAGCGTGGATTACACCATCCCCGGCGCAGTCGTGGGTAAACTGGCTGAGCCGATGGTCCACAAGATGAACGAACGGGAAGCCGAAACCGTCCTGGCCAACTTGAAGGCCCGCATGGAAGGGTAAAATAGATCCGCCGACAGACGCCTTTGGGGTCTGTCGGCGGACACCCCATCGTTTCACCACCTTTCCTGATGCCGCATGACCACACTCTCTACCAGCCCCAGGGCGGTCATGTATGTCACCAATGCCGTGCCACCGTAACTAATGAAGGGCAGAGGTAGGCCGGTCACCGGCAGCAGCCCGATGTTCATCCCCACGTTGACCAGAAGCGGGATGTAAAGGATGACTCCTACCCCCACTACCAGCAACCGCCCGAACCGGTCGGGGGCCAGGACGGCGGCCCGCAGCAGCCGCCAGGCGATGAGGGTGAACAGGAAGAAGACCAGCATCGTCCCGATGAAGCCCAGTTCTTCTCCGATGACGGAGAAAATGAAGTCCGTGTGGCGGACCCGCAGGAAGTGCAACTGGCTCTGGCTGCCCACGCCGTACCCCTGCCCCCAGAGTCCGCCGGAGCCGATGCTGATCAGGGCCTGGTGGATATTGTAGAGCGCGCCCGGGTCCTTTTCCGGATTCAGGAATACCAGCAGCCGTTGCCGCTGGTATTCTTTCATCAACTGCCAGAAGGGGATCATCCCGGCGGCCGCCAGCAGCCCCGTACCGATGAGATACAGGAGGCGCACGCCGGAGACGAACGCCATCACCATCCAGGCCACGATGTAAATGACCGCCGTACTCAGATCCGGTTCCCGAAAGACCAGCGCCGCGACCATCAGCGTCAGGAGGCCGGAGAGGACGTAGGGAATGAGACCGGGGGGCGCGTCCTCTGGCTCCTCGTCTCCCGACCTGCGGCGTTTCAGGCGAAGCCGGGAATTCAGGACGGCGGCCACTGCGACCACCTGGAGGATCATCGCCGGGAACGAAGGCTGAAAGCGGAAGGAGCCGATGTAGAACCAGCGCCGGACATCGCCGATTTCGCTCCGGCCGATGAAGAGGACCAGGACCAAGAGTCCCAGGGCAACCAGGTACCCCAGCCACCAGACCGGACGCCACCAGGTATAGGGGGCGGCTGCCACAATGAAGAAAAGCGCCAGGCCGATGATGGCAAAGTTCGCCTGACGCCGCCACAGGTCGGCCAGGTCGGGGGTATTGGTGGTGGCGCTGCGGATCATCGCCACGCCCAGCGCCACCAGCAGTACCATCACGACCAGGAGGAGAAAGTCAAACTGTCGCCAAGGCTGAATCGGACGCATCGTCAGTGTGATTCAAGGCACTTCGCGTAGGCGCCTCACCCCACCCCCGCCGCCTTCGGCGGCCCCCCCTCTCCCGACCGGGCCTCACCCCACCCCCGCCGCCTTCGGCGGCACCCCCTCCCCTCTCCCGAACTTCGTTCGGGAGAGGGGAGGGGGTTGGGGGAGGGGTGAGGAAATCAGCGCGCTCTCCGCTCCGTCCGCAGGGGGATGTCGGCCACCAGCCGGTGGACGCGCGGGCCTTCCGTGTAGGTCACCTGCACCCCGTCCGGGTCTATGGGCACATGGCGGGAGATAACGGCGATGATTTCGTCCTTCAGGACCTCCAGCAGCCCGGGGGAGATATGGGCCCGGTCGTGGGCCAACACCAGACGCAGACGTTCACGGGCGATTTCGCCACTGGGCGGTTCTTGACGGTGGAGCAGACGGTCCATGAATTTCATCGTTGTTCCTCCCCCTCGGCGCGCATCCAGCGGAAAAACCGTTCCAGGAAGCCCGGCTCTTTGAGCGGAGCGAAGGGAACCTCTTCGCCCAGCATCCGGCGGGCGATGTTGTGGAATGCCCGGCCGGCCGGACTGTTGTCCGTAAAGGCGACAGGCCGGCCCGTGTTAGCGGCCACGATGACCGTCTCGTCCTCCGGGACAATACCGATCAGGTCTATCGCCAGCAGTTCTATGACCGCCGACGTATCCAGCATGTCCCCCCGCCGGACCAGTTCCGGTTTCAGCCGGTTGATGATGAGGCGGGCGGGGCCTTTTCCCTCCGCCTCTATCAGACCGATGACCCGGTCGGCGTCCCGCACCGCCGCTACTTCCGGATTGGTCACGATGAACACTTCGTCGGCAGGCGCGACGGCGTTGCGGAATCCCTGTTCAATCCCTGCCGGGGAGTCCACCAGCAGGAAGTCAAAGGACTCCCGCAGTTCGTCGCAGACGCGGACCATATCCTCCGCGCGCACGGCGCTCTTATCGCGGGTCTGAGCGGCGGGGAGCAGATAGAGTTCCTGCAGCCGTTTATCCCGCACCAGCGCCTGGCGCAGCCGGCATCGCCCTTCCACCACGTCCACCAGGTCGTAGACGATGCGGTTCTCCAGACCCAGCATCACGTCCAGGTTACGCAGGCCGATGTCCGCGTCTATGGTCACCACCCGCTGGCCGCGCATGGCCAGCGCGACCCCCAGGTTGGCGGTGACGGTGGTCTTGCCGACCCCGCCTTTTCCCGAAGTAATGGTCACCACCCGGGCACTCATTCCACCTCCTTACCGATGGGGCCAGGGAACGGCCTCTATGCGTCCCTTGTGGACGCGAGCCATTTCCGGCACGGGCCGACGGCGGCGCTCCTCCGGAGAGCGGGCGATGTGGTCGGCGATGCGGAGTTGCGTCGGGGCCAGGTCCAGCGCGCAGACGACCGCGCGCTCGTCCCCCAGGGCCCCGGCGTGCACCACCCCGTGCAGTTTCCCCCAGACGATGACATGACGACCGGCGATAATCTCTGCCCCGGCATGGACGTCCCCGATGATGATGACATCGCCGGGGTGTTCAATCCGCTGGCCGGAGCGGACGGTCCGTTCCACCACCAGCCCGCCCGCAGGGGGGGCCGGTGTCTCTTTCCCCTCGCGCAACGGCCCGGTATCCCCGGCGGCCGCTTCTGGGCCCAGGATGGGGGAGAGGCCCAGCCGCACTGTCGCCAGGATGGTGGCGTCCGCCGTGCTCTGAACGGCCCAGAGGTCCACCTCGTAGCGGGCCAGCAGGTCCCGCGCCTGGCGAATCTGAGATTCATTCAGCGGCCGGGGGCCTACATCCAGAGCGGCGCGCCCGCCCCGGAAGAAGGCGGCCCCTTTCTCCAGCCGCCGGGCCAGGGCGTCCACCTGGGCCTCCCAGGGACCCTCCCCCAAAGCGATTAACAGCCCCTGGCGGGTGCCTTTGATGGCGATGTCATCTCTCTCCCTCACTTCGGCGCGTACTCCTCAAACAGCGGGCGCAGCCGCCGATAGGTGTCGTCCAGCCACTCCGGGATGGTGCGGGTCTGGCCGACGACGCTCATGTAGTTGGTGTCCCCGCCCCAGCGGGGAACGACGTGGAGATGGACGTGGTCAGCGACGCCCGCTCCGGCGGCTGTCCCGATGTTCAGCCCCACGTTGAACCCCTGCGGGTGATACGCTTCCCGTAGCACCCGCAGGCTGGTCTGCGTCAGCGCCATCCACTCCGCCAGCGTCGGCCCGTCCAGGTCTTCCAGCGACGGGACGTGGACGTAGGGGACGACCATCAGGTGGCCGTTGTTGTACGGGTAGCGGTTGAGGACGACGTAGCAGAGACGCCCCCGGTAGACGATGTGTGCCTCTTCGTCCGGCTGGCGAGGCTTCAGACAGAACAGGCACTCCTGCGGCAGCGGTTGCTCGCCCCGCAGGTAGACCATGCGCCATGGAGTCCAGAGTATATCCCTTTCCATTGAACGACTGACGGCTAACGGTTCATTACAGAACTTACGCGTGTTGAGTCTCATAAAGTCGTAGTGCTCGTGGCTTTTCGCAGAGCCCCTCCCCCTACCCCCTGACAAGTGTAGGTTTTTCGCCGAAGGAGGATTTGCCCTCACCCCTACCCCCAATCCCCCTTCCTCTCTCCCACCTGGGGGAGAGGGGAAGGGGGCTGGGAGGGGTTTTGGGGGCGGCGGCTATGGCCGCCGCTCCAAAAACCCTTCCGATCCCCCCTCTCCCCAGCCGAAGGCCAGTGGGAGAGGGGGATCAAGGGGGGTGAGGGCAAAAGAAGCCCGCCGCCCGCCCAGAACGAGAGGGGCGCGAAAAAACCTACACTTGTGAGCCCCCGGCCCCTCCCCTCTCCCAAACTTCGTTTGGGAGAGGGGTGCCTCACCCCTCCCCCCACTTCATGAAGGCTCGGATGGCGGTGGGGGCAGTATAGAGGATGTTCACCCCGTACTTGTCCACGATCTGCCAGAAGCGGTCGGGCTCGGGCCAGTTGGGGGCTCCCTCGTACATCACCGTGGTGGCCCCGTTCAAAAGGGGCCCGTAGAGCACGTAGGAGTGGCCGGTGATCCAGCCCACATCGGCGGTGCACCAGTACACGTCCTCGTCCTTCAGGTCAAAGACCAGCTTGGTGGTGAGGTAGACGAAGGTCATGTAGCCGCCCAGGGTGTGGAGGACCCCCTTGGGCTTGCCCGTGGAACCCGAGGTGTAGAGGATGAAAAGGGGCTCCTCGGCCTCCATGGGCTCGGCCTCGGCCCGGTCGGAGGCCGCCTCCATGAGCTCGTGC
>CALDFY010000356.1 GCA_937942115.1 uncultured Anaerolineae bacterium
GAGGGCGGCGGCGAAGCCGCCGCCCTCAAAACCCCATTCCACCCCCTCCCCTCGCCCGCCGCCGAAGGCGAGCGGGAGAGGGGGGGCAGGGGGTGGGGTGAGGGCCCTCGCCGCCGAAGGCGAGCGGGAGAGGGGAGGGGGCAGGGGGTGGGGTGAGGGCAGAATGTCCGCCAGTAAAAGTGTCACCAATTATGAACCATCCCACCGGATCGTAAATATTATATATAAACGACGGGGAACAGTGCCTCGGGCTCGTCCCTCATCATCGTGGTCCGTTGTATGTGGTCTGTTGTCCGTGGTCTATCGTCCGTCGTCCATCGTCCCAGCCAAAGGAGGTCCTATGGAAAAACGCACCCGTACCCAACTGGCCCTGGGCCTGTTCCTCATCCTGCTCGCGGCGTTTCTGGCTGCCCTTCGCTTCTATCCCCCGTTGCGGGCCCTTATCCCGCCCTTCGCCTGGCCGCTGTGGGTCGTCATCGCCGGAGGCGTCATTCTGCTCATCGGCCTGCTGGTCGGAGCGCCGGGCATGGCGATTCCGGCCTGCATCGTCGCCGGTATCGGCGGTATCCTTTACTACCAGAACGCGACGGGCGACTGGGAATCGTGGGCCTACGTCTGGTCGCTCATCCCGGGCTTTGTCGGGGTGGGCACGATTCTGGCGGGCATTCTCGGCCAGGGCTTCCGACGATCCCTCCGGGAGGGTCTCAACCTCATCGCCGTCAGCCTGATTCTGTTTCTGATCTTCGCGGCGGTGTTCGGCCGACTGGCGGTGCTGGGCCCGTATAAAGAGTACGCGCTGGCGGCTCTTTTCTTCCTGCTGGGCCTCTGGTTCATTGTGCGGGGCCTGACGCGCCCCAGGAGGGGGTAAAATGTCCAGTTCCCAGCGCTGGCTTCTGTTTTGGGGGACGGTGCTCCTCTGGTTGGCTCTCTGTTTTCTCCTGAAAGCCCTGGGCATAATCGGCGACCCCCTGGGTTATTTCTGGCCCGGGTTTCTCCTGCTGGCGGGCATTGGGCTGCTGTTCAGCGCGCTGGTCCCCGCGCGGCCGGTAGTGGGGAGGGAGGAAGAAATCGTCACCGTAGACCGACAGGATGCTCGGCAGGTCAGCGTGGAGATTGAGCACGGGGTCGGGCAGATAGAGGTGACGGGCGGAGCCCCACCGGGCGCGGCCCTGACGGTCAGTCGGGGTACCGGCATGAAGGTCTCCAGCCGCCTGGAGGGGGACCGTTTGAGCGTCAAGGTAGAATGTGGCCCGTCCTTCGCCCCCGTCATCGGGCCGGAGAGTGGAATCTGGCGCTTCCGCCTCACCGACGAGGTCCCGCTCACCCTGAGCGTGGAGAGCGGTGCCAGCCAGATGACGCTGGACCTGCAGGACCTGCTGGTCACGTACTGCAAACTGGAGACCGGGGCCAGTAGCGTCACCCTGATCCCGCCGGCGCGCGTGCCCAGCGCGCTGCTGGATGTGGAGGCCGGGGCGGCGGCCCTGAACGTGCAGATTCCCGAAGGCGTTGCCGCTCGCATTCGCCTGAAGGATGGCCTGGCGGCCTGTACCGTTGACCAGAACCGGTTCCCGCCATTAGGGGGCCGCATCTACCAGTCCCCCGATTACGACGATGCGGCGTACCGGGTGGAAATCATCCTGGAGGCTGGCGTCAGTTCCGTCAACATCCGCTGACAGTTTGTAGTCAGCCACGGAGCGCAGCGGAGTGGCGTTCTGTTTGTAGTCAGCCCCGCAGCGCAGCGGCGTGGCGTTCAGAAGGGAGAACCATGAAACGTATAGACTGGCGCATCATCGTTGGCGTGCTGCTCATCCTCTGGGGAGCGCTCTCCCTGCTGCAAAAAACGGGAGCGATTCCGTGGGGAGTTAACCTGTTCTGGGGACTCGTGGGTATCGGGGGAGGCGCGGCCTTCCTGTACGTATTCTTCACCAATTCCCGCTTCCGATGGTGGGCAGCAATCCCCGGTTTTACCCTGCTGGGAATGGGGGCAGGGGCCTTCCTGCCGGAATGGCTGGACGGGGCGGTCTTTCTGGGGAGCATCGGCCTGGCCTTCTGGGCCGTCTACCTGACCAATCCGCCGCACTGGTGGGCCATTATCCCCGGCGGCGTCCTGTTGACCCTGGCGGCGACGGCAGGCGTCTCGGAACGGCTGGCCGACGTGGATACCGGCGGCATCTTCTTTCTGGGCCTGGGCCTGACCTTCCTGCTGGTCGCCGCGTTGGCCCGCCAGTCGTGGGCCTACTTCCCAGCACTTGGCCTGGTGCTGCTGGCGGCCGTCTTGGGGCTGGGCTTCGGTGGCTTTCTGGACTGGCTCTGGATCGGGGCCCTCTTCATGGCGGGCCTGATTCTGGTCCTCCTTGCCCTGCTGCGGCGATGAGAAGGGGGCGGGTTGGGGGCGGCGGCCTACGGCCGCCGCCCCTCCGAAAGCGCCAACCCAGGTTGACGCCTGGCGCAGGAGCGCCCAGGGGAGGCTGATTTCCCATCGGCGCATGTAGGGGCAACCCTCGCGGTCGCCCCAATCCAATGGAGCAGGGGCAAGTCCTGCCCCACCAACGGTTGCCCAACCCTGATCAGGAGGCCCGATGTGCGAAGCCAAAGTCTATCTGAAAGATGACCCCACCGGACGGCCAGTCATGGAGGAAGTGATCCTGCTCCAACCGGAAGGAGAAGAATATCTGCTGGTCAGCCTGCTGGGGGAGCAGAAACGGGTGCGCGGGCGGATTGAGAAAATTGACTTTCTCCGGCATACCGTCTATTTGACCACCGACGATAGACCATAGACCACTGACGATAGACCACAGGCACCAACGACTGACCGCTAAGGAGCCTTTTCGTATTAGCCACGAAGCAGAGCGGAGTGGCGTTCGTTCGTAGTCAGCCACGAAGCGGAGCGGAGTGGCGTTCAAAACGCAAATAACTACGGGGGCATCTATGTCTGAACCCACTTTCACCGATAACCTTGTCCGCTTGCGGCTTCTGCTTCCTCACTGGATAGAGCACAACGAGGAACACGCCGGGGAGTTCCGGAAATGGGCCGAACGGGCCCGGGATGCCGGAGAAGTCCACGTGGCCGACCATCTGCTGACGGC
>CALDFY010000357.1 GCA_937942115.1 uncultured Anaerolineae bacterium
CGACCCCAGGACCATCCCCGTCCCGACAATCAGAAAGATCGCTGTCGCAACCAAGCGAGAAGCACGGGCCATTTCTTCGCACCTCCCGATTGCATCGGCCCGACGGGAAACCGCCGATATATCACCCAGAGACACAAAGAACACAAAGAAAACATTTTTTAACTACCTATGCCAGGGGCTAAAAGATCACAAGTGTAGGTTTTTTTCGCGCCCCTCTTGTTCTGGGCGGGCGGCGGGCTTCTTTGCTCCTCACCCCCCTTGATCCCCCCTCTCCCACTGGCCTTCGGCCGGGGAGAGGGGGGATCGGAAGGGTTTTGGGAGTGGCGGCCATAGCCGCCGCCCCCAAAACCCCTCCCAGCCCCCTTCCCCTCTCCCCCAGGTGGGAGAGGGGAAGGGGGATTGGGGGTAGGGGTGAGGGCAAATCCCTCCTTCGGCGAAAAACCTACACTTGTCAGGGGGTCGGGGGAGGGGTAAGGCCCCTTGCCCTATGAAACGCACCATTCCGTTCATCCTGCTGACCTTTCTGCTGGCGCTGGCCCTCCTGAGCGGCGCGGTCGTCGTTGCCGACCGGCGTGCCGTCACGCGCGGCATCCCTCAGGGCCTGCCCGAACCCGTCGCCGACGCCGACGTCCCCCTCCTCTGCATCAACGCGGCGCTGCACGCTACCTCGCCGTCCCTCCCCCCGGAGCGGGCGCTGGACCTCATCGCTGCCGGGGGCTTTCGCTGGGTGCGGCAATCCTTCCCCTGGGCGCTGATAGAACCCGCCCCGGGGCAGTATGACTGGGCCCCCTGGGACCGCATCGTAGAGGAGACGGCCGCGCGCGGCCTGGGGCTGATCGCCGTCCTGGAGCGCCCGCCGGACTGGGCCGGGAGTCCCCCCGTCCCGGCGGACTTCGCCCGCTTCGCTGGGGCCGTCGCCGCCCGCTACGGCGACCGTATCCGGTATTACCAGGTCTGGCATAACCCCAACCTGCAGGACGGCTGGGGCACGCGGCCGCATCCGGCCCAGTATGCCGAACTCCTCCGCCAGGCCGCCCTCGCCATCCGCGCCGCCGACCCCGATGCCCGCATCCTTCTGGGAAGCCTGGCCCCTACGGTGGAACGGGGCCCGGAGAACCTCTCCGAGGTCCGCTTCCTGGAGGAATTCTACGTGGCCTGTGCGGGGGGTAACCCCATTGTAGGGGCAGGGCTTGCCCCTGCCCCACCAGGGGGCAACCGCAAGGGGGGCAACCGCAAGGGTTGCCCCTACGTGGACATCGTTGCGGCCCAGGCCTACGGGTTTGAGACCGGGCCGGAGGACCGTCGGGTGGGCGAGGACGTCCTCAACTTCTCCCGCGCCGTCCTGATTCGGGAGGTTATGGAGGCCCATGGGGACGGCGGGAAAGCCCTCTGGGTCTCCCACTTCGGCTGGAACAGTCTGCCGCCGGATTGGGCAGACGTCCCCTCTATCTGGGGGACGGTGGACGGAGGGACGCAGGCGGAGTACACCGTCGGCGCGCTGGAGCGGGCCCGGCGGGAATGGCCATGGGCCGGCGCGCTGTGCCTGGCCCACCTCCAGCCCGACCTGAGTCTCCCTGCGCCGGGCACCGGCACCCCCGATGCCCGCCGCCACTGGGGGTTCGCCCTCGTCGGGCCGGACGGCGCGCCCCGGGCTGTCTACGACGCAGTGGCCGAATGGGCCCGCCGTCCTCCCACCAACGACCCCGGCGACTGGACCCCGTCCTCCGGCGTCGCCCGCTGGGAGGGGGAGTGGGAACTCTCCGACCTGGGGGCCGACCCGGGGCAGGAGGGGACGTACACGGTGACGGTCCCCTTCTGGGGGACGGACTTCGGCCTGCGGGTGCGGCGGGGCAACTACCGGGCCTACCTCTACGTCACGATAGACGGGGAACCGGCCAACGGGCTTCCCCGGGACGAGACGGGCCGGGCTTACGTCATCCTGACCTCCCCCGATTACCAGCCGCAGGAGGTCACAATACCGGCCGCGCGGGGCCTCCCGGCGGGCCCCCATACCGCCGTCGTCGTCGCCGAGCGGGGGTGGGACCAGTGGCCGCTGGCGGGGTGGAGCGTGGGCTACCGCCCGGACGACCGTCCTTACCGCCGCGCCCTCCTGGGCCTGGGGGCCCTGGCGCTGGGCGCGCTGGCCGGAATGATCGCCCTGGGGCGGCGGATGGATTGGGGCCGAGCCGGGCGCGCGGTCGCCGGAGCCTGGGCGCGCCTCTCCGAGGGGGTCCGCTGGGCGGTGACCCTCGCCGTCACCGGCCTCCTCTGGGCCGGGGCCTGGATGACCTGGGGCCTGGAGACGGGCGGGGGCGTCTTCCGCCGACTGGGGGAGGGCGGTGGGCTGGCGGTGACCCTGGCCGCCGCCGGCCTCTTCTACTACTCCCCCTGGTTTTTGCTGACGGTCGTCGCCGGCCTGGCGCTCTTCGGCATCATCCTCATGCGGCCCGACTACGGGCTGGCGCTGATCGCTGGACTGGCCCCCTTCTACACCCTCCCCCGTCCGCTTCTGGATAAGGCCTTCTCTATGGCCGAGATTGTTACCCTGATGACGGTGGTGGCAGTCCTCACCTCACTCCCCAACCCCCTCCCTTCTCCTGACCAGAGGTCAGGAGAGGGGAAGGGGTGCCGCCGAAGGCGGCGGGGGTGGGGTGAGGCAGTCCTGGCCCTCCTCCTGGTCGCCCTGGCCTCCACCCTCCAGGCAGACTTTGGGCGGGTGGCCTGGCGGGAACTGCGGACGGTCATCCTGGAGCCGGCCCTGTTCTACCTGATGCTGCGGAATTTGCCTCACCCCACCCCCAACCCCCTCCCCTCTCCTGAACGAAGTTCAGGAGAGGGGAGGGGATGCCGCCGAAGGCGGCGGGGGAGGGGTGAGGCCCGCATCGCCGATTTCTTCGTCCTGGGCGGCGTGGCGGTGGCCGTGATCGGACTGGTCCAATACGCGCTGGGGGTCAACCTCATCACCGCTGAAGGGGGATTGCCCCGCCTGCGCTCCGTCTACGGGTCGCCGAACAACGTGGGGCTGTATCTGGGGCGGGTGCTGCCGTTGCTGGTGGCGGTGGCCCTGCTGGCGCGGGACCGAAAACGGCGGCTGGCCTACGGGCTGGCCGCGCTGCCCGTCGGCGCGGCGCTGCTGCTCAGTTTCTCCAAGGGAGCCCTTCTCCTGGGCATCCCCGCCGCGCTGGTGACGGTGGGACTCCTGGCAGGCGGGCGCTGGCGCTGGGCCACCCTGGCCCTTCTCCTGATCCTGGCGCTGGCGCTGATTCCCCTCTTCCGCCTGCCCCGCTTCGCCTCCCTCTTCACCACCCAGGAGGGCACCACCTTCTTCCGCGTCAAACTCTGGCAGGGGACGGTGGCGATGATTCGGGACCACTTCTGGCTGGGGGTGGGGCCGGATAACTTCCTCTACCACTACCGGAGCCGCTACATCCTCCCCTCCGCGTGGCAGGAGCCCGACCTCTCCCATCCCCACAACTTCCTGCTGGACTTCTGGGCCCGACTGGGGGTCTTCGGGGCGGCGGTCGGCCTCTGGCTTCAGGTCGCCTTCTGGCGGGCCGCCCTTCCCCTGCGCCGCCACCCCGACCCGGATGCCCGTGCCCTGGCCATCGGCCTCATGGGCGGCGTCGCCGACATGCTGGCCCATGGCCTGGTGGACCACTCCTTCTTCCTGATAGACCTGGCCTACGCCTTCTTCCTGGCCCTGGCGCTGGTAGAACGAATCCGGTGGACGCAGATCAACGCGGATGAATGTGGACTGACGGGAGGCGCCAACGCAGGTTGACGCCCGGCGCGGAGCGCCCAGGAAGGCTGATTTCCAATCGGCGCCAATCCGCGTTCATCCGCGTCCTATCAGAAAGGAGCAAGTTGAGTTTCCAGACCCCGGAGTGGGTGAAAGACGCCGTCTTCTACCAGATTTTCCCCGACCGCTTCGCCTGGAGCGCGCGGGTGCCCAAACCGAACAACCTGGAGCCCTGGGACAGTCCCCCCACCCGCTACGGCTTCAAGGGCGGGGACCTGCGGGGCGTCCTGGAGCGCCTGGATGTCCTCCAGGACCTGGGCGTGAACGCCATCTACTTCAACCCTATCTTCCAGTCCACCGCCAACCACCGCTACCACACCCACGACTACTACCGGGTGGACCCGATTCTGGGCGGAAATGAGGCGTTCCGGGATTTGCTGGACGAGGCCCATCGGCGGGGGATGCGCGTCGTCCTGGACGGGGTCTTCAACCACGCCAGCCGGGGCTTCTTCCCGTTCAACCACATCCTGGAGAACGGGCCGGCGTCGCCGTACCTGGACTGGTTCATCGTCAAGGGGTTCCCGCTCCACGCCTACGCCGCCCGTCGGAAGCCCAACTACGAGGCCTGGTGGGGACTGCGGGCCCTCCCCAAACTGAACACCGATAACCCCCAGGTGCGGGAGTTCATCATGGGCGTCGCCGAGCACTGGCTGCGGGAGGGGATAGACGGCTGGCGGCTGGATGTCCCGCTGGAGATCAAGACCCCGGGCTTCTGGGAGGAATTCCGCCGCCGGGTCAAGGCGGTCAATCCGGAGGCGTACATCGTCGCCGAAATCTGGGACGACGCCTCCCCCTGGCTGCAGGGGGACCACTTTGACGCGGTGATGAACTATGTCTTTACCCGCGCAGTGTGGGGATTCTGCGGCGGGGACATGCTGGATACTTCGTTTCGGCCCGGCGGCTTCCGCCTCCGGCCCCTCTCCGGGACGGCGTTCGCCGCCGAGATAGACCGTCTGCTGGGCCTCTACCCCTGGGAGGTGACGCTGGCGCAGTTGAACCTGCTGGGGAGCCACGACACCCCGCGCGTCCTGACCCTCTTCCGGGGGGACAGGCGGCGGGTGCGGCTGGCGGTCCTTCTGCAGATGACCTTCCCCGGCGCGCCCTGCATCTACTACGGGGACGAAATCGGCATAGAGGGTGGGGACGACCCCGATTGCCGCCGGGCCTTCCCGTGGGACGAGTCCCGCTGGGATGCCGACCTGCGGGACTGGGTGCGCCGGTGTGCGCGGCTGCGGCACACGTATCCGGCCCTGCGGCGGGGGACATTCCGCCGCCTCTGGGCCGACCGGAGTGTCTACGCCTTCGCCCGCGCGCTCCCGCCCGACCCGCCGCTGGTGGTGGCCGTGAACGCCGGGGAGTCCCCCGCCCAGGTCCCGGTGACCGTCACCTGGGGGGATGAGGGTCACCTCCCCGACGGCCCCTGGACCGACCTGCTCTCCGGCCGGTCCTTCTCGGCCGCCGATGGGGTCCTGCCCCTTTCCCTCCC
>CALDFY010000358.1 GCA_937942115.1 uncultured Anaerolineae bacterium
GAGATTGCTTAAAAAGTCGAGGCAAGGCAATAAACCACCAAGACACAAAGGCACAAAGTGTCTAAAGGGTGAAAAAAGCGAGAAATTTTTCCGTTTCTTGGTGTCTTTGTGCCTTCGTGGTGACTTTCTAAGCACCTTCCCGCTTGCGGGAGAGGGGAGGGAAAATCGGGCGAAGCGGGCTGGCGGCCGGTCTTGCGGCCACAAGTTTCTGGGTAGTACCCCACGCGCAAGGCGCGTTCTCGCCCATCAGAAACCGCCGCGTCATTACGAGGACTCCATACGCAGGGGCGCATTCTGGCGAGTCAGAAACTGCAACGGCTTGCGGAGCGCAGGCCGCCAGGCCTGTCAGTGCAGGCGAACAGCCTGCGCTACGCCCTGTATGTTTCTGGGTAGCGCGCGGAGCGCCCGAAGGGCCACGCCGAGGCTCGCCCGAGGCGCAATCTCCTCACTGACTGGAGGAGATTGCTTCACCACCTTCGGCGGTTCGCAATGACGGGTAAGTTTCTGGGTAGCGCAGCGAAGCAACCAGAGCGCCCAGGGGAGGCCGATTTCCCAATCGGCGCCCAGGGCGGCGGGAGGGGGGCAACCCAACCCGACGTTAAGTTGATGCCTATGGGGTGGGGGGCAAATCCTTTCCCACTCGCCATTGCGGCGGGCCGGGAAATGGCTTTCTTAACCTGTTGTTAACCTGCTCTTCTTCTGCGCTTAACCACAGGGGGTTATTATAGCATCGGAATCCTGAAAGAAAAAAGGAGGTAAAAATGTCCCGTAACCTTCGTCTGTCCATTCTCCTTGTGGCCGTGCTGGCCCTGGTCGCGGCATGCCAGCCGGCCCCAACCGCCTCCCCGACCCCCCAGGTCTTCGTGACCGTGGTGAAGGAGCGGGAGGTGGTGGAGGTCACCCCCACCCCCGGGCCGGTGGAGGGGACCATCCTGGTGGACGGTTCCAGCACCGTTGCCCCCATCACGATGGCCGTCGCGGAGGAGTTCCAGAAACTCTATCCCCAGGTGCGGGTCCCGGTGGGCATCTCCGGCACCGGCGGCGGCTTCAAGAAGTTCTGCGCCGGGGAGACGGACATCTCCAATGCCTCCCGCCCGATCAAAAAGTCGGAAGCGGAGGTCTGCGCCCAGAACGGCGTTGAGTACATTGAACTCCCCGTTGCCTTTGACGGCCTGGCGGTGATGGTCAACCCTCAAAACGACTTCGTCACCTGCCTGACGGTGGAGGAACTGAAGAAAATCTGGGAGCCGGACGCCGAGGGCAAGATCACCAACTGGAGCCAGGTCCGGGCGGGCTTCCCCGACCGGCCCCTGACCCTCTACGGCCCGGGCGTGGACTCCGGGACCTTTGACTACTTCACCGAGGCCATCGTGGGGAAGGCCCAGGCCAGCCGGGGCGACTTTCTCCCCAGCGAGGACGATAACGTCCTGGTGCAGGGCGTCGCCGGTGACCCCAATGCTCTGGGCTTCTTCGGCCTGGCCTACTACGAGGAGAACAAGGACAAACTGAAGTTGGTCGCCATTGACGCCGGGGACGGCAACTGTGTCTACCCGACGCTGGAGACGGTCGTCAACGGCACGTACAAGCCCCTCTCCCGCCCCCTCTTCATCTACATCAACCGGGCTCGGGCCGACGAAAAGGACGAGATTGACCTTTTCATAAAGTACTACCTGGAAAACGCCAAGACGCTGGTGCTGGACGTGGGGTATATCCCGCTGACGGATGAAATCTACGCGCTGGCCCAGCAGCGGTATGAGAAGCGCATCGTGGGGTCGGTCTTCAAGGGTGGCGGCCCTCAGGTCGGAGTGACGCTGGCGGACCTGCTGAAGGCGGAGCAGTAGCCGTCGGAGTAGAGCCGGTGGCGGCGGCCCTTCCGGGCCGCCGCCATTGTGCTCCTACAACGCAGAGCAGTTCTGAAGTTTTCATACGAATAAGATGCCACCAATGGCAACTTTTTGCAACCAAATGGAGCCGAAGGCTATGTCGGGCATCTCTACCCCCTTATCCCTCACCCGCCGCCGCCGGACAGAGGAGCGGGCGGTGCGGGCCGTCCTGTTCTTTTTTGCCCTGGTCTCTGTCCTGACCACCCTGGGAATTATCTACGTTCTTCTCCAGGAGACGGCCCTCTTCTTTCGGGAGGTCTCCTTTGCCCAATTCTTCCTGGACACCCGCTGGACGCCGCTCTTTCTCTCCAAGCGGTTCGGCATCTGGCCCCTGGTCAACGGGACGGTGCTGGTGGCCGCCAACGCCATGCTGGTCGCGTTGCCGTTGGGACTCCTGGCCGCGATCTACATGAGCGAGTGCGCCAGCGAGCGGGTGCGCCGGGTCCTCAAGCCCTTCCTGGAGATTCTGGCCGGCATCCCCACCGTCGTCTACGGCTACTTTGCGCTGACCTTCATCACGCCCATCCTGCGCTCCATCTTCCCGCAGACCCAGATCTTCAACGCGGCCAGCGCAGCGATCGCGATGGGCTTTATGATTTTGCCGACGGTCGCTTCCCTCTCCGAGGACGCCCTCTACGCCGTCCCGCGCTCGGTGCGGGAAGCGGCCTACGCGCTGGGGGCCACCCGCTGGGAGGTGGCGACGCAGATTGTCGTCCCGGCGGCCCTCTCGGGCATCGCCGCCGCCTTTATCCTCGCCGTCTCCCGGGCCATCGGCGAGACGATGATCGTCGCCATCGCCGCCGGTCAGCAACCCAAACTGACCCTTAACCCCCTGGAGTCCATAGAGACGATGACCGCCTACATCGTCCAGGTCAGCCTGGGCGATACGCCCCACCAGAGTCTGGCCTACAAGACCATCTTCGCCGTCGGCATGATGCTCTTCCTGATGACCCTGGGGATGAACGTCGCCAGTTACCTGCTCACCCGGCGCTTCCGGGAGGTGTATGAATGACCGCAAACCACCTGCTACGGACCATGACGGAATACGGAGTACTTTTTCAGCCGAATCTGGACCGCCGCAAGGCTCTCGGCCGGGTCTGGGAGGGGGTGGCGCTCCTGGCGATTCTCCTGGGTATCGCGGTCCTGCTGACCCTGCTGGTACGGGTCTTCCTGGACGGCCTGCCCTATCTGCGCCCGCAACTCTTCACCGAGTTCCCGTCCCGCTTTCCGGATAAGGCCGGCCTGCGCTCCGCGCTCCAGGGCTCTATCTGGCTGATGGTGCTGACGGCGCTCCTCTCCTTCCCGCTGGGCGTTGGGGCGGGGATTTATCTGGAGGAATTTGCGCCGAAGAATGCCCTGACCCGGTTCATTGAGATTAACGTGGCCAATCTGGCGGGGGTGCCGTCCATCATCTACGGCCTGCTGGGGCTGGGGCTCTTTGTGCGCGGCCTGGGACTGGGCCGCAGCCTCCTGGCCGGGGTCCTGACGATGACGCTGGTCATTCTGCCCGTCATCATCGTCTCCACGCGCGAGGCGCTGCGGGCGGTGCCGGCCTCCATCCGTGAGGCAGCTCTGGCCCTGGGGGCCAGCCGCTGGGAGATGGTCCGGGATCACGTCCTGGTCTACGGCATAGGCGGGATTCTCACCGGGATGATTCTGGCCCTCTCCCGGGCCATCGGCGAGACCGCGCCCCTCATCACTATCGGCGCGCTCACCTACATCGCTTTTGACCTGCGCGGCCCGCTGGACATCTTCACCGTCCTGCCCATCCAGATTTTCAACTGGGTCTCTATGCCGCAGGCGGCGTTCCAGCGCCTGGCGGCCGCCGGCATCATCGTCCTGTTAGTCGTCCTGCTCTCCATGAATGCACTGGCCATCTGGCTGCGCAACCGCCTCCAGCAGCGCTGGTAGCGTGTTGCGTACGCATACCACGTTTCACCCATCACGGAATACGAAATACGGAATACAGACTATGGAACCAACTGCCCTGGACATCCGCAACCTGCGAGTGTATTACGGCGATTTTCTGGCGATCAAAGACGTGAACCTTTCCATCCCTCGCCACCAGATTACCGCTATCATCGGGCCGTCGGGGGTGGGGAAGAGCACTCTGCTGCGGGCCCTGAACCGGATGAACGAACTGGTTCCCGGCTGCCGGACGGAAGGGGAAATTCTCTTTGACGGGATGAACATCTACGACCCGCGCGTGGACCCCGTGGAGGTCCGGCGGCGCATCGGGATGGTCTTCCAGAAGCCCAACCCGTTCCCCAAGTCCATCTACGAAAATATCGCCTGGGGGTTGCGCATCAACGGCTTCCGGGGGAACCGCGCGCAGATGGACGAGGTGGTGGAGCAGGCCCTGCGCGCGGCCGCGCTCTGGGATGAGGTCAAGGACAAACTCCACCAGAGCGGCCTCTCCCTCTCCGGCGGCCAGCAGCAGCGGCTCTGCCTGGCCCGGGTGATCGCCCTGCAGCCGGAGGTTATCCTGCTGGACGAGCCGGCTTCCGCGCTGGACCCCATCGCTACCCTCAAGATAGAGGAACTGATGCGGGAACTGAAGAAGGACTACACTATCGTCATCGTCACCCACAACATGCAGCAGGCGGCCCGCGTCTCCGACTACACGGCGATGATGATGCTCACCGGGGAAGGGGAGCGGTCGGGCACGGTCATAGAGTTTGACCGGACCAAGATCATCTTCACCAACCCCCGGGATAAGCGCACCGAGGACTATGTCACGGGGCGGTTTGGATAGAGGATGCGGATGAACGCGGATTGCTCTGAAAATCCGTGGTTTCTTGCAGCGTGATAGAGGGGATAGCATGACCCGGAAGACCTTGGACCAGCAACTGCGGGAGCTCAAAGATAAACTGCTGATTCTGGGAAACCAGGTGGAGCACGCGCTGGTGGAATCGGCAGAGGCGTTCTGGAAGCGGGACCTGGAGGCCGCCCGGCGGGTCATCCAGGCCGACCAGGAGATTAACGACCGGCGCTTCGCACTGGAGGCGCTGACCATCGGCCTGATCGCCACCCAGCAGCCGGTGGCAAGCGACCTGCGATTCCTGGCGGCGGTGCTGGAGATCACCGGCGAACTGGAGCGCATCGGCGACTACGCCAAAGGCATCGCTCTCATCAATCTGCGGGTAGGGGACCGGCTGGACCCGCCTGTTCCGGAGGAACTGGTCTGGATGGCCCACAAGGCGGCGGATATGCTCCATCGGGCGCTGGAGGCGTTCCTGCGCGGGGATGCAGAGGCCGCCCGGGCCATCCCCAAAAATGACGATGAAGTGGATGCCCTTTATCTGCGCATCTACTGGGACCTGATGGGCAGGGTGATTCAGGACCCGTCCGCAATAGAGCGGGTGAACTGGCTTTTGTGGGCCTCCCACAACCTGGAGCGGGCCGCCGACCGGGTCACCAACATCTGCGAGCGGACGGTGTACGCAGTGACCGGAGAGATGGCCGAGATGGACATCTCCTGGGATGAACTGGAGATGAACGGGGAGCGGGAAGAGATGCTGCGCGGCCGCAGTCCGTTTTAAAGGGGGGGTGACCGTGCCGGGCACGTCCGGACGTGCCCGGCACGTTTGATCCCTACTCCTCCCACACCGGCAGCGCCACGGAGAACGTACTGCCCTGCCCCGGCACGCTCTCGGCCCAGATGCGCCCGCCATGGGCCAGGACGATGTGTTTGGCGATCGCCAGGCCCAGCCCCGCACCGCCCGACCGGCTCCCCCGGGCCTTGTAGAACCGCTCAAAGACCCGGGGCAGGTCCTCCGCAGCGATCCCGACCCCCGTATCCCGGACCGAGATGACGACCTCCTCTCCCCTCCGTTCGGCCTGCACCGTTACTTCGCCGGAGGGGGTGAACTGGATGGCGTTGTGGACCAGGTTGGCGACCACCCGCCGCATCCCGTCCACGTCCGCCAGAATCGGGGGAAGGTCGGGGGCCAGAGAGACCGTCAGCCTCAGCCCGGCCCGCTCGGCCAGCGGGCGCAGTTCCTCCACCGGCGGCCCGACCACCTCCGCCACCGTCACCTGCGCCATCTGCATCGGCATCCGCCCCGACTCTATCCGCGCCAGGTCCAGCAATTCCCCCACGATCCGGTCCAGACGGTCTAACTCCCCCTCCATCCGCTCCAGAAACCGACGGGCGGCCTGGGGGTCCTCCAGCGCTCCTTCCCGCAGGGTCTCCACCAGCGCCTTCAGCGTCGCCAGGGGCGTCCGCAGTTCGTGGGAGACGTTGGCAACGAAGTCCCGCCGCACCGTCTCCAACTCCCGCACGCGCGTCAGGTCCTGCAGGAGCACCAGCGCGGCCCCCTCTTCCCCCTCCAGCGGCGAGACAACGGCCTGGAACACGGTGGGCCGGCGCGGCGTCAGGTCTATCAGTCCGACCCCTTCCTCCCTCCGTTCCCGGCACGCCTCCCATAGCGCCACCAGGCGGTGGTCCCAGACCACCTGAACGAAGGAACGGCCCCGTGCTTCTTCCGGCGCGACGCCCAGCAGTCGGGCGGCAGCGGCGTTGATGAGGCCCACTCGCCCTTCCCCATCGGTGATGAGGACACCGTCGGTCATCCGCTCCAGGAGCCCCGAAAGGCGCGTCTGCTCCTCCCGCAGGGCCAGAATCGTCTCCCGGAGCCGGTCCGCCATCTGGTTATACTCATGGGCCAGGTCACCCAGTTCGTCTTCGGTCCGGGGGAGGACGCGGGCCCCTAAGTCGCCCGCCGTCAGCCGCCTCAGCGCGTCGGAGAGGTCGCGGATGGCCTTCACGGTCGGCGCCATCCGGAGGAAGGCCACGACGCCGATCAGCCCCACGAAGAGAAGGGTGACCAGCCCGACGGTCCGCTGGAGGCGGGCCACGTTGGCCTGAACCTCCCGGAGGGGCAGGGCTACCCGGGCGATGCCCACGACGCGGCCGTCGGCCTCTACCGGCACCGCCACGTATATCATTTCGTAGCCAACAGTGTGACCGAGGCGGATGCTGGTCCCCCGACCCGCTGCCAGGGCCTGCCGGACCTCCGGACGGTCTATCTGGTTCTCCATCTGCGTTCGGTCCTCATGGGACTCCCCCCAGACGGTGCCGTCGGGCCCGATGAGGGTGACCCGGGCCTCCAGCATGGCCGCGTAGCGGTGAGCCTCCTCGTCCAGGAAGCCCTCGGGTTGCCCGGAAGCCATGGCAGGGGCCAGCGCGTCCCCGATGAGGCGGGCTTCTGCGGCCAACTGCTCTTCCAGATGGGCCAGGTAGGTGCGGCGGACGGTGGCGGAGAGGATCAGGACGAGGGCAATCATCACCCCCAGGACCACCAGTTCTATCAGCGCCAGCAATCGCCAGCGGAGACTGCGAAAGAAGGTCATTTGATTTCTCACCCCTCAAACCGGTATCCGACTCCCCGCACCGTCACAATCCGGGTGGGGTTGGCGGGGTTGTCCTCCAGTTTCTCCCGGAGCCAGCGGACGTGGACGTCCACGGTGCGGCTGCCGCCGATGAAATCCCATCCCCACACCCGCTCCAGGATCAGTTCGCGGGAGAGGACCATCCCCCGGTGGCGGGCCAGGAAGAGGAGCAGGTCGTACTCCTTCGGTTTCAGGGGAACGGGTTCCCCCCGCAGGTAGACCGTCCGGCTGGCGTCGTCTATGACCAGGTCGCCGAAGACCAGCCGTTCTCGCCCCTCCGCGCGCTCCGCCGTCAGTTCTTCCCGGAGCATGCGCTCCCGGCGCAGGAGCGCCTTGACCCGAGCCAGCAGTTCCCGCATGCTGAAGGGCTTGGTCACATAGTCGTCCGCCCCAACCTCCAGCCCGACGACCTTATCCACTTCGTCGGTACGGGCGGTGAGCATGAGGATGGGGACGGTGCTCTCCCGCCGCAGAATCCGGCACACCTCAAAGCCGTCTATGTCGGGGAGCATCACGTCCAGGATGACCAGGTCTGGGGGCTCCCGACGGAACACCTCCACTGCCGACCACCCATCGGCGGCGGTCAGGACCCGATAGCCCTCCCGCTTCAGGTTATATTCCAGCGTCTCCAGGAGGACGGGTTCGTCTTCTACAATCAGAATTGTGTGCATCGGAAAAAGTGAAACGGGAAACTTGAAGTTAGATTTAGCCACCTGACACCTTTCCCGTGTCCCGTTCGCCTGCGGCGGAGGCCCCACCCCCCTAACCCTCCCCTCTCCTGCTTCCCTCTCCCGCTCGCCTGCGGCGGCGGAGGCCCCACCCCTCCCCAACCCTCCCCTCTACCGCTTGCGGGAGAGGGGAGGGAGTTAAAGCGGGGTTTTGCGGCGGCCAAAGGCCGCCGCAAAACCCCGCCTTAACTCCCTCCCCTCTACCGCTTGCGGGAGAGGGGAGGGTTGGGGAGGGGGGGGCCTCCGCCGCAGGCGAACGGGACACGGGAAAAGTGTCAGGTGGCTAAATCTAACTTCAAGTTTCCCGTCTCAC
>CALDFY010000359.1 GCA_937942115.1 uncultured Anaerolineae bacterium
GAGCTGTCTAAGTTATTTACGGAAGGAAATAGAGATAATAAAGCCAAAGCTTATAGTTTGCTTAGGTTCTACGGCTCTTGAAGGTATACTGGGTAAAAGCTTACCCATAACAAAAAGCAGGGGACAGATTTTTGATTATCCATATGACAGAAGCATTAAGGTATTGCTTACCTATCATCCTGCATACATTCTAAGAAATCCAAGCGCAGAAAAGGAATTTGTCCAAGACCTTAAAAGGGCAAAAGAATTAATATTAGGACTTTGAAAGAAAAACTTTTAAATATCCGTTATCTATCTTAGCTCCTTTTGGCTCATAGTCCCTTAACTTTCTTGGAAGAAGTACATGGCTTTTAAAGTTCTTCCATCTTATGATTATTTCACCCTCACTTTTTAATACAGACAGACCTTCCTTTGTTAAAAAGGGTGCTTTTAACTTTATTATGTAATCTCCATTTTCTTGCAAAAACTCGTAGGGCTTTTCCTTATAAAGTACCTTTATGGGGTCCGTGTCTCCATATCCCTTTTCTATCCGATTGGCGCGCCGGAAAGGGGATGGTATAATATCCGCCGTCATGAAAATCGGCATCCTATCCGACACCCACGACAATCTGGAGGCCGTCCGCAAGGCCTGCGACCTCTTCGCCGCCGAGGGCATCCCCCTGCTCCTGCACTGCGGCGACGTCTGCGGGCCTGCTGTCGTGGAGGCCCTGGACGGCTTCACCGTCTACTTCGCCCAGGGCAACCGGGAGCGCATCGTGCCCCTCAGGAAGGCCGTGGACGACCGGCAGGAAGGCCGACTCGCCCTTCTGCACACCCTGACGCTGGATAACCGTTCTATCGCTCTCCTTCACGGCGACAGCGGCGATACCCTGCGCCGTCTGATCGCTTCTGGCATATACGATTACGTCATCTATGGCCACACCCACCGGCACCGGGACCAGCGGCGGGGACGGACCCGGGTCATCAACCCCGGCGCGCTGGGGGGTATGCGGTGGGAGCCTCCTTCCGTCTGTACTCTGGACCTGGAGACCGACGAGGTCCGATTCTACATCATCCCCTGAGGAGTGAAGATGCCCGAGCCGTTGTTCCGCTTCTCCACCACCCTGGAAGTGATCTGGCGCGACCTGGACGCGCTGGGTCACGTCAACAACGCTGTCTACTTCACCTATCTGGAATACGCCCGGATGAAGTATCTCCAGGAACTGGGCCTGGCCTTCCGGGACCTGCGGGATGTGGGTATCATCCTGGCGGAGGCCGCCTGTACCTATCACTCCCCCCTTTCCCTGGGCGAGCGGGCGACGGTCTGGGTGCGGGTGAGCGAGATGCGCAACTCCAGTTTCGTCTTTGAGTACCGCATAGAGGGCGGAGACGGACGGCTGGTCGCCACAGCCCGAACCGTCCAGGTCTGCTACGACTACGCCGCCGGCCGCTCCGTCCCCATCCCCGACCGCTGGCGGGCCGCCATCACCGCCTACGAACCGGCGTTCCAGGAGGGGGCATGACCACCACATTGTTGCTGATCCGCCATGCATTCAATGACCTGCTGAAGGAACACCGGATCGGCGGGCGGATGCCCGGCATCCACCTGAACGAGCAGGGGCGGGCCGAAGCGGAGGCGCTGGCGGAGCGTCTGGCCCGTATCCCTTTAGCCGCCGTCTACTCCAGCCCGATGGAGCGGGCCCGGGAGACGGCGCAGGCCATTGCCGACTGGCACGGCCTGGAGGTCCGCATCCACCCCGGCCTCCACGAGGTGGATTGCGGCCGGTGGAGCGGTCAGCCGACAAGCCGCCTTCAGGAAGACCCGTACTGGTTTCCCCTGCGCACGTATCCCTCTCGGGTCCCGTTTCCCGACGGGGAAAATTCGTGGGAGGTGCAGATTCGGGTCCTGGCCGCGCTGGAGGAAATCCAGCGCGCCCACCCCGGTGGAATCGTCGCCGTTGTCTCCCACGCCGACCCGATTCGGCTGGCGGTGGCCCATTACATCGGCCTGCCGATAGACCTGTTCCGTCGGCTTTCCGTCTCCCCGGCTTCGCTGACGGTTGTGGCGTTTGAGCCGTTGTTTCAGGCCCCCCATCTCACCCGTCCCCGGCTGGTGTGCCTGAACGACACGGCCCACCTGGAAGATGTCCCCCGGTAGGGCCTGCCGGGCCCTTTTCAATCAGGTGAATCGGGAGGAAACCATGAAAATAGAGTGGACCGACGACCTGAGCACCGGCGTCCCGGAAATGGACGACCAGCACAAGCAGTTGATCTCGCTCCTCAACGACTTCTACGCCGCCGTAGAGCGGGGAGAACGGGAGGAGGGCATCCGCACCCTCTTTGAAGGGGTGGACCGGTACACCGTTTTCCATTTCTCCGCCGAGGAAGCGTTCATGGAACAAATCGGCTATCCCGACCTGGCGTCCCATCGGGAGACCCACGCGATGTTCCGGCGGGAATACACAGCCGCGATGGAGCGCCACGAGGCCGGTGACCGAAAGGCCATCCGGGACCTGGTTGCATTTCTCTTCTCCTGGCTGTACACTCACATTCAGAAGACGGACAAACGATACGGCGTCTTTGCCCGCCAGCAGGCCGGGCAGGGCTGACCACTATCAGGAGGCGATATGCCCGAGGCGACCTTTCACTTCCCCGATGACTTCCGCTGGGGCACCGCCACCGCGGCCCATCAGGTGGAGGGGAACAATACCAACAACGACTGGTGGGCATGGGAGCAGGAGGAGGGCCGGATCAAGGAGGGGCACAAATCCGGGCTGGCCTGCAACTGGTGGGAGCGGGCCGAGGAGGACTTTGACCGGGCCGCCGAACTGGGCCAGAACGCCCATCGCCTCTCGGTGGAATGGTCCCGGATAGAGCCGCGCGAGGGGTATTTTGACGACGCCGCCCTGGACCGTTACCGGGCCATGCTCCGGGCTCTGCGGGAGCGGGGACTGGAGCCCATGGTCACCCTGCACCACTTCACCAATCCCCTGTGGCTGGCCGAAATGGGCGGCTGGGAGAACCCCCGGGCCGTCTTCTTCTTTGAGCGCTACGTCGCCCGGGTGGTGGAGGCGCTGGGGGAATTCTGCGACCTCTGGTGTACGGTCAACGAACCCAACGTCCTGGTCTACATGGGTTACCTGGCGGGGGTCTTCCCGCCGGGGAAGCAGGACTTCGGGGCCGGGATGCGGGCCGGACGGAATCTGATGCGCGCCCACGCCCTCGCCTACCGCCGCATCCACGCCCTCCAGCCCCAGGCCCGGGTGGGGTTTGCCCACAACCTGCGCATCTTTGACCCCCTCAATCCCCGTTCCCCGCTGGACCGCTGGGTCGCGGGTCTGCAGGACCGGGGGTTCAACGAGGCCTTCCTGGCCGCCCCGACGCGGGGACGCTGGCTCTTCCCGCTGGGCTTCGGCTTCGCCGGGCGGCTCCAGGGGACGCTGGACTGGATCGGCCTGAACTACTACACGCGCGACCGGGTGGCTTTTGACCACCGTCACCCCGAATCGCTGTTCGGCCGCAATCTCCACACCCCCGACGCGGAACTGCTGGACGGCAATTATGGGGAGTTCTACCCGGACGGTATGGAGCGCGCGCTGAGGCGGCTGGCGCACCTGGGATTGCCCATCTACGTCACCGAGAACGGCATCCCCGACGCCGACGACGACCAGCGTCCCCGCTCCATCATCCTGCACCTGCACCGCCTCTGGCGCGTCCTGCAGGGATGCGTCCCCATCATGGGCTACTACCACTGGACGCTGGTGGATAACTTTGAGTGGGCGGAGGGGTGGACGTTGCGGTTTGGGCTGATAGAACTGGACCCCGAGACGGGGAAGCGGACTCCCCGGCGGTCGGCCTACCTGTATCGGGACATCTGCCGGGCGAACGCCATTACGCCGGAGATCATAGACCGCTACGCGCCCGAATTGCGCCCGGTGTTGCTACCTTAAAGAAGGTGACGGTCACCTCAGAGGTGACCGTCACCTTGATCCCCTCACCATCTCCACCACCCCGTCGGGGGCCACCGGATAGACCCGCCCGCAGCGCCTGCACCGGTACGCCTCTCCCATTTCCGCCATCCCCGTCTGCCCGCAATCGGGGCAGCGGAGGACCTCTGCCAGCGGACGGACTCCACCTCCCACGGGCCGCCCCGTCTTCCGTGCCCAGACCAGGTCATAATCCACCTGCCAGTACTGGGTCCGGATGTTCTCCAGCGGCAGTTTCCCCAGCATGTCCACGAACTTCTGGCGGGAGAAAGCCCGCCCCGGCAGGAGGGGCGCGTCCCGCCCCACCCGATGGGTCACCAGCAACACGCCCCCCGGCCGCAGGACCCGGACCATCTCCTCCAGCACCGCGCGGGGGTTGGGGGTAAACTCCAGCATCTCCAGGGAAGTGACCGCGTCAAAGGTGTTATCCGGGAAAGGGAGGGCGCGGGCGTCCTGCCAGATGAGGGTCACCCGGTCGGCGTAGGGGCGAAGCAGGTGGACGGCCTGCGCCAGCATCCGGCGGGAGAGGTCTACCCCCACTACCTGTCCCCGGAAGCCGGGCTGAAAGCACAGCGCGCGCGGGAGTCGCCCCGTCCCGGTGCCCACATCCAGAACGAAGGGGTCGGGAATCCGCTCCAGGGCCATGGCCAGCGGCAGGCCCAGGAACCACTGCTCCGTCTCCGGGTCAAACCCCTTGATCCGTTCATAGGTGGGGGCGGCCCAGTCGTAGAGGAGGGCCACCACGCGCGGGCCCAGATAGGAGCCCTCGGCGATGACCAGTTGCCAGTAGAGAATGGCCGCCACCAGAAGGATGCCCAGGACAATCCAGAGCCAGAGCATCACGCTTCACGCCTCACACCGCCATCGCGGCCAGGAGCATCGCCGCCGCCAGCCAGACCCCATACCGCCGCCGCCAGCCGGAGGCGCCCTCAGGGGCGTCGGCCAGGAGCGGCGGCAGGGCCAGAAACGCGATAAACGGGACGACCAGCGGGCGCCGGAGCACGACCAGCAGGAGCATTACGCCCACATAACCCCCCACCCAGAAAGCCCCACGTAGCGCGAGATTTATCTTGCGATTGCGATCTATCTCCGCGCCGGAGGCGGCCAGGGAGAAGGCCCCGGCCAGGGCCACCGAAGGGAGGGTCAGCGGGGCGAAGGTCAGGTGGCCGGCCAGCCAGCCCAGGCCCACCCGGAAGGCCAGCCCCGCCCCGGGGCCGGCCCCCCCGCGCCCTCCGGAGGCAACGGCCACCAGTTGGGCCGACGCCAGAGTGCCCAGCGTGAGCAGGAGGAGGTTCCGGCCCAGCACCGCAGAAAGGGCCAGAGAGAGCAGAAGGCCCACCAGTCCGCTTCCCAGCGCCGGACCCACCAGGGGGAGGAGAACCATCCGCCCCCAGGAAGTCAGTTGGGCCAGCCAGCGAGCCAGCCGGTCCGCCGGGGAGCCGGGGCGGGCGTAGGGGATACGCAGCGCAAGATTTATCTTGGTATCTTGCGCTTCCCAGTGCCGCCAGCGGCCCAGCGGGGTGGCCCAATCGGTCGCCGTCAGCGCCAGCCACAGTTCCCCCCAGCCCAGTTCCACCAGGAACAGCGCCAGGAGCAACCGCGCGATGCTGGCCAGGGTGGGCGGGTCGGGTGGCGCGGCCACCGCGCCGCAGACCGTCGCCCAGAGGGGGAGAAACCACACCGGCGGGGAGTCAGGGTGGGCAGAGAGCCGGAGCAATTTTCGGGTATGTGGGTTCATTGCGGAACCGGTCGGGGCAGGGCTTGCCCCCGCTCCTCACCCCTCCCCCGGCCCTTCGGGCCACCCCCTCCCCTCTCCCGAACGGAGTTCGGGAGAGGGGAGGGGGGCAGGGGGAGGGGTGAGGACCCGTTACACCAGGCGCCCGCTCTCAATGATCCGGGCCAGGAACTGGCGGGTGCGGGGGTCCTGAGGACAGGTGAAAATCTGGTCCGGCGGGCCCTCCTCCACCAGAACGCCCCCTTCCATGTAGACGACCCGGTCGGCGACCTCGTGGGCAAACCCCATCTCGTGGGTGACGATGATCATCGTCGTCCCTTCCATCGCCAGGTCCTTCATCACCGAGAGCACCTCGCCGATGAGTTCGGGGTCCAGCGCCGAGGTCGGCTCGTCAAACAGCATCACCTTTGGCTCCATTGCCAGCGCGCGGGCGATGGCAATGCGCTGCTTCTGCCCCCCGGAGAGGCGGATGGGGTGGACGTCCTGCTTATCCAGCAGTCCCACTTTGCGCAGCAGTTCCCGGGCTTTCTCCACCGCCTGTTCCTTCGGCACCCCTTTGACGACCATCGGTGCCTCAATGATGTTCTCCAGCGCCGTCTTGTGGGGAAAGACGTTGAAGTCCTGGAAGACCATCCCGGTCTTCAGCCGCAGGTCCCGCGCCCGGGCGCGGGATTCGGGGAGCAGTTCGCCGTCGGCGGCCTCTACGGTGATTCCATCAATCTCTATCCGACCGCTGGTGGGCTCTTCCAGCAGGTTGAGGCAGCGCAGAAAAGTGGACTTGCCGGAGCCGCTGCGGCCGATGATGACCACCACTTCCTGCGGGTAGACCTCCAGGGAGATGCCCCGCAGGACGTGGAGGAGGCCGAACCACTTATGGAGATTCTGGACGCGGACGATGGGGTTACCGTTCGTACGCATGGGCCATCCGTTTCTCCAGACGACTTTGCAGCCAGGAGGAGACGACGGTGAGAATCCAGTAGAGCGTCGCCGCCACCAGGAGCATCTCAATGAATTTGCTGTCCTTGCGGGCCAGACGGTTGGCCCGGAAGGTGATTTCCCAGACCCCCATCAGGGAAACCAGCGCCGAGTCCTTCTGCATGGCGATGAACTGGTTGCCCACATCCGGGATGATGACCCGAATGGCCTGGGGGAGGATGATGCGGCGGAGCATCTGCCAGCGGGTCATCCCCAGCGCGGTGGCGGCCTCGTACTGCCCATGCCCCACCGCCTGCAGGCCGGCGCGGAAAATCTCTGTCATATATGCGCCATAGTTCAGGCTCAGCGCCAGGATGCCCGATTGAATCTCGCTGAGGGTGAAGATGTCGGCCAGTTGTGGGTATCCCAATGCCTTCAGTTGCTGCCCAATCTGGGGCAAGCCCAGGTAGATGAAGTAGACCTGAACCAGCAGAGGAGTCCCCCGGATGACCGAGATATAAAAACTGGAGATGCCCTGGGCGATGGGGTTGCGGGAGAGCCGTCCCAGGGCGCCGAAAAGAGCCAGCACCGAGGCGATCAGGATGGAGACCAGGGAAACCCCGATGGTCGTCCCCACTCCCCGGAGGACAAAATTGGCGTGCCGGAAGACGTACTGGGGGTCAAAGCGGAGTTGGAGGAGTCCGGCGGTCAGCAGGGCCAGAAGGATCAGCCAGACGATGCCCACCTTGGTTGTCTCTATCAGGCGGATGCGGCGGGCCTTCCGGACCAATGCCAGGCCAACGGCCAGGTCCGGGTCGGATTCGGGAGGGATTTGCAAAACCGTTTCTGCCATCAGCACCTCCTTGATTGTAGAGGGGAACGTGCCAGGCACTTCCGTCAGTGCCTGGCACGTTGCCGCGAAAGCCCCTACCACTGCTTCAGCGCGCCCAGGTCAAATGGGGCCGCCGGGCTGGCCAGGTCCAGGCCGTAGAACTGCTGGCTCAGTTTGGAAAGCGTCCCGTCGGCATGCATCTGCTGGATGATTTCGCTGACCTTCTTGATGAGCGGCAGCGGGTCTTTCCCGGCGGCCTTGTCCACCGCCGCCGCCAGGTACTCAAAGAAGACCGGGTCGCCCAACTGTTTGATGGGCAGACCGTCGGCGATGGCGCCGGCCCCCGTCGGCTGGGCCGTCAGCACCGCGTCCAGCCGCACCCCGTCCCCCAGCGCCAGGTCCTGCAGGGCGAAGAGGTCGGTGTCGTAGGGCTTGAGGATGGGGTTCTGGACCACCACCTCAAACTTCTCGCCGGGGATCTCCAGGATGCCCTCCAGGTAGTACTCGTAGGTGGTGGCGGTGCCGAAGCCGATGCGCTTGCCGGAGAGGTCGGAGGGTTTCTGGAAGGTGGTGTTGTCCTTGTGGACGAAAAAGGCCGCCGGGGTGGTGTAGTAGGGCTGGCTGAAGTAGAGTTTCTCCATCCGGGAAGGGGTGATGGTCATGGAGCCGATGCTGATGTCCCAACGGTCGGCCCAGCCCCCGGCGACGATGAGGTCCCAGTTGGGGGTGACGAAGCAGGCCTCCACCCCCAGCCGCCGGGCAACCTCTTTGGTCACCTCAATGTCGAAGCCGGCCAGTTCGTTGGCGGTGCGCTGGTCGGAGGTGCATTTGGTGTTGGCCAGGCGCTGGGCCCCCTCCACCAGTTCCGATTGGGGCGGATAGGCCGGGTCGGTGGAGACGATGAGCGTCCCCCGGGCCAGAACTTCGGCCAGTTTGTCCGGGGGGGGCGTAGCGGGCGGCTTGCAGGCCGCCACCAGCAGGACAACGGTCAGGACGATCAGGATAGGCGACAGGCGTTTCATCGTTCCTCCTTTCTCCTCTTTCTTGGAATATGGATGGATTCTTGCGGCGACCGGCCGGGCCGCCGCAAAAGCCCGGATAAAACTTGCGGACTCCGGGGTCCGAACAATATGCGCTTCGCCTGCAGCGCCGGAGCGAGCGAATTGGTCGGCTGCAAGCGCTGTTGGGCGCATTTACATTCCACGAACAAGCATAAGGAGAAGTGTTGCCGCAATGAAATATGCAACAACAGCTAAAATGGACACCACGCCAGAGACAACGTACTTCAAAACGCTGTTCATCTCTGTCCTGAAAATTTTCGCATTGATCGTAAATCCAATTATGCCGGCTATTGCCCCAAGCGCACCACCAACAAAAACAAGAGCAATGGGCAAACCACTCCATACCCATTGATACCACTTCAGAGGTTCCACAAGGCTTATCACCTTGTTATCCACGACAAGTTGGGGAACATCCAGTCCCATAAATCGTTGTTTCCACCTGGCAACGACCTGTCTGCCATCGTTGGATTGTAACAGCATTTCACCCCGTTTGCTTCCTTTGGGTGCCGGTTGACCGTTAACGAGAAGTTTGGGTCCTGACCAGAAACTCGTTTTGACTTCAATGTCTTGTCCTTCAAAACCTTCTATATTCAGTTTGTAAC
>CALDFY010000360.1 GCA_937942115.1 uncultured Anaerolineae bacterium
CAGCAGGGAGTCCCCAGCGGTCCGGATTCATCAAAACTTGGGATACGGTTTCCGTTGTCATAGCCATTATTGTATCTCTCCTCAGAATGAAAGCAAGTTGTATTCCTAATATTCATTAGAATTTGCCATTGTCGTAGTAGTTACTCTTTGTGCCTTCGTGGTAACTTTCTAAGCACCCTCCCCGATGGAAGTGGGAGGTTGAACGGGGTCTTCTGTGACGTTGACACCCGGCCGTGTATCCGTCGGCCGGTAGCGCAAATGGTGGGGGAGGAATGAAACCGTATTCTTCGCAGACGGTCCTCATTCAGGGAGGCACGCTGGTCACCCCGGAAGGGGTGCTGGAGGCGGACCTGCTGATGCAGGGGGAGCGCATCAAGGCGGTCGGCCAGGGCCTGCCGACGGCGCCCGATACAGTGGTCATAGAGGCGCAGGGGATGCTGGTCCTGCCCGGCGTCATAGATAGCCACACGCACATCGCGCTGGATACGGGCATCTACCGCACCCCCGATGACTGGTTCATCGGCACCCGGGCCGCTGCCTGCGGCGGGGTGACCACGGTGGTGGATTTCGCCACCCAGTTCCCCGGGCAGACGCTCCGGCAGGCGGTAGAGGCGCGGATAGAGGAAGCGCGGGACGCGGCCATAGATTACGCCCTCCACGTGATGGTCACCGACCTGCCGCCGGGCCGGGAGGGGGAATTGGCGGACCTGGTGGAACTGGGCACCCCCAGTATCAAACTCTACACCACGTACCGGCCCAATTACTACGCCGACGACGCCACTATTCTGCGCCTGATGGAGACAGCGGCCCGCCTGGGGATTCGCCCGATGGTCCACTGCGAGAACGACGCGCTGGTGACAGCCCGGACGCAGGCGCTGGTGGCGGAAGGGAAGACTTCGTGGCGGTATCACGGGCAGGCCCGTCCCGCGCTGGCGGAAGTGGAGGCCGTGCGGCGGGTCCTCTTTCTGGCGACGGCGGCCCGCGCGCCGGTCCACATCGTCCACTGCTCCGTGGCCGAATCGGTGGCGGCGGTGGCGCGGGCGCGGGCGGAGGGGCAGGACGCGACCTGTGAGACCTGTCCCCAGTACCTGCTGCTGGATGCCCGCCGGTACGAGGGGCCGGAGCCCTGGCGCTACATCCTCCAGCCCCCGCTGCGGGCGCCGGAGGAACCGGAACGGCTGTGGGATTGGGTGGTGAAGGGGACGGTGGATTTCATCGCCACCGACCACTGCGACTACACCCAGTCCCAGAAAACCGAGGCGGATGATTTCACCCGCACCCCGGGCGGGCTACCCGGCATGGAGACGCTCCTGCCGTTGATGTATACCTACGGCGTGGCGGCGGGGCGGCTGACGCTCCCCCAACTGGCCGCGCTCCTTTCGGCCAACCCGGCCCGGGTCTGGGGGCTGTGGCCGCGCAAGGGGGCGTTGCTCCCCGGCTCCGACGCCGACGTCGTGCTCTACGACCCGCGCCCGGAGGGGGTGGTGCGGGTGGCCGACCTGCACCACCTGGCCGGATACACCCCCTACGAGGGGATGCGGATTCAGGGGCGGGTCTCTGTGGTCTTCTCGCGGGGGCAGATGGTCTACCGGGAAGGGGAGTTCGTCGGTCGGCGGGGGAGGGGGAAGTTCATCCCCCGGGGCCCGCAGGAGAAAACCGCCCGACTGTAAACGGTCGGGCTCAGAATCCAAAACAATTCCGCATCCCAAGCCCCGGAGGGGCTTCGCATCTGAGCCCGATGCTTTCGCATCGGGCAGGCGTTCCGCCCGGCGGTTTACCGCCGGGCGGAGGTGTTTTTTCAGACCGCCAGCAGCGCGCGGATCAGGTTGGTCTTGGAAAAGTGGCCGCCGGTCAGGCGGCGCATATAGTCCTCCGGGCCGAGAAGGCGGCGGCTGATTTCCTCTACTGGAAGGCCCTGCTCCCGAAGGGTGTGGGCATCCTGGGCCAGTTTTTCCAGATACGCGATTTTGCGCCGGATAGCCTCTTCGGCGTCTTCCACCACGCCCGCGTGGGCACAGAAGAGCGTTTGCGGGGCCAGCCTCAAGACCTCCTGGAGGGACTGGAGGGTCGCTCCCATGTCCTCGTCTGCCCGCAGATAGCGCACCCGTTCGTGGATGAAGAGGTCCCCGCTGAAAAGCCAGCCCTGGCGCGGCTCAAAGAAGCAGACATGGTCGGGGCAGTGGCCCGGGGTTGGGATGACCTCCAGGCGGTAGTGGTCGGTCTCCACGGCGTTCCCCAGCGGCTCCACGGTGACATTTCCCGGCTGTCCCCAGACCATACGGCGGTAAAACTGGAGGCGGGGGAAGTGGGCCAGGATGGGGACGGCGCCGGGCGGGGCGGCGATGGGGAGGCCGAGGGCCTGCCGGAGGAGGGAGTTGCCCCCGGCGTGGTCTTCGTGGTGGTGGGTGTTCACGACCTGCCGGATGGGCCGGGTGCGGCACCAGGCCAGGACCTCCCGCGCGGTGCCGGGGCAACCGGTGTCTATGAGCAGGCCGTCCACCCAGTACGCGCTCACGGCGTAGAGCGCGCGGCCAAAGGCCGTCCGGGCCATATGCAGGCGGGTGACCGGTCCGTATTCGGCGACCTGGAGCATCGGCGCTTGGGGGAGTGGGTAGAAGGCGGGGTTTTGCGGCGAAGCCGCAAAAC
>CALDFY010000361.1 GCA_937942115.1 uncultured Anaerolineae bacterium
CGAGGAGCCCCAGCCCGAGGACGTGGACTTCTCCGACCCGGAGCAGGTGGACATCTGGAAGACGGTCCAGGTGCTGCTGAATAAGGTCATCTACACCCCGTCGTATTTGAAATTCTAAATTGCAGATTCAAGATTGCAGATACAAGATTGCAGATTCAAGATTGCAGATTCAAGATTGCAGATTCAAGATTGCAGATTCAAGCCAGGGGGAGGCCTAAATGGATTACGAAGAATGGGAGGCCCAGGTCCCTGAAGAAATCCGACAGGATCCGTTATGGAAGATGGAAGCCTATCGGCTGGCTCTTTATCTTTATGACCTGGCCTGGGAGGACTGCGAACGGCTTCTCTCCGATCCTCGTGGACGTGCTGTGGCCGAGCAACTGATCCGCAGTGTTGGTTCTATATGTGCCAACATTGAAGAAGGCTACGGTCGCGGGTTTGGGAAAGTGTTCGGTCAGTTTCTGGGATACTCCCTGGGCTCCACCCGAGAATCCCGAGGGTGGTATTACCGGGGCCGCCGGCTTCTTACCGAAGAAGTGATTCGGGCCCGCTACAGCCTGTTGACCCAGATTACCGGCCTCCTTGTTATTGCCCGAAATCAACAATACGCCAGAACCTGAATCTGCAATCCGCAATCTGCAATCCGCAATCTGCAATCTGCAATCTGCAATCTGCAATCTGCTGGAGGGAACTATGACCGCGATCTTGATTGACGGCAATGCGGTGGCAGCGGCCATCCACGGAGAAATCTGCGCCGAAGTGGAGGAACTGAAGACCAAATACGGTATCGTCCCCGGCCTGGCGACGGTGCTGGTGGGCACCAATCCCGCCTCTCAGTTCTACGTCCGTTCCAAGCAGAAAAAGTGCGGCGAGGTAGGCATCCGCTCCTTCGGCTACGACCTTCCGGAGACAGCCACTCAGGAGGAAGTGGAGGGACTGGTGCGGGAACTGGGGGCCAACCCCGAGGTGCACGGCATCCTGGTCCAGTTGCCCCTGCCGCGCCACCTGGACGAGAAACGGGTGCTCAGCGCGATTCCCATTGAGAAGGACGTGGACGGCTTCCACCCGATCAACATCGGCGAACTGGCGATGAAGGGTCGGGACCCGAAATTTGCTCCGTGCACCCCGGCGGGCTGTATTGAGTTGCTGGACCGATACAACATTGAGATTGCCGGGAAGGAGGCCGTGGTCCTGGGCCGGAGCAACATCGTCGGGCTGCCGGTCTCCATGCTGCTCCTGAAGCGGGACGCGACGGTGACCGTCTGCCATTCTCGCTCCCATGACCTGCCGGCCATTTGCCGCCGCGCCGACATCCTCATCGCCGCCGTCGGCCGTCCCGGGATGGTCAAGGCCGACTGGGTGAAGCCGGGCGCGGCCGTCATTGACGTGGGCATCAACCGGGTGGATGACCCCACGGCCAAACAGGGCTACCGTATCGTCGGCGACGTGGACTTTGAGGAGGTCAAGGAAGTGGCGGGCTACCTGACCCCGGTGCCCGGCGGCGTCGGCCCGATGACCATCGCGATGCTCTTGAAGAATACCCTGACGGCGGCCAAGCGGGCGGCAGGGCTGATCCCGTGAGGGGCAATATGCGGACGGTCATTTCTCTCAAAAATCTGCGCAGTCAGTTCGTCCGCGACGTGGAGGAGATTAGCGGGGAGGACCTGCTGGCCTGCAACCAGTGCGGCAAATGCAGCGCCGGTTGCCCTGTTGCGGCGGCGATGGATATGCTCCCCAGCCAGGTCATCCGCATGGCCCAACTGGGGATGACGGAGGTCCTCCAGAGCCGGACGATCTGGATTTGCGCTTCCTGCCTGACCTGCGTCACTCGCTGTCCGAAAGGCGTGGACTTGCCCCGCCTGATGGAGGCGCTGCGGGAAATCTCCCTGCGCGCCGGCGCGTCGGAGATCAACCTGGACCAGTTGCCGCCGGACCTGGTGCGGGAACTGCCACAACTGGCCATCGTCGGCGGATTCCGCAAATACATCAAGTGAAACGTGAAGCGTGAATGATGAAAATCCCGTACTATCCCGGATGTACGCTTTCCACAAAGGCGAAGGGGTATGACCGCTCCGGGCGGGCGGTGGCGGCCGCGCTGGGGATGGAACTGGTGGAACTGCCCGACTGGCAATGTTGCGGGGCGACCTTCCCGCTGGCGACGGACAACTCTATGGCCCTCATCGCCCCGACGCGCGTCCTCTATCAGGCCGAACAGACTGGGGAGCAGGTGGCCGCGCTCTGCGCCATTTGTTACCACGTCCTCAAGCGCACCCAGACCGCACTGGAGCGGGACCCGGCGATGCGGGAGCGCATCAACTGGTTCACCGAACAGGAGTATGGGGGCCGCGTGCGGGTGGTCCATCTGCTGGAACTCTTGCGGGACTCCCTGGGCTGGGAGGAACTGGCCCGGCGGGTGGTCCGCCCGCTGACAGGCCTGCGCGCGGCGCCCTACTACGGCTGTCTGCTCCTGCGCCCGTACGAAGAGATCGGCCTGGATAACCCCGAGGCGCCGACGATTCTGCACGACCTGATCCGGGCGCTGGGGGCGGAGCCGGTGGACTTCCCGTATAACACCGAGTGCTGTGGTTCCTACCTGACCGTGAAGGACCCGACCGTCTCGGAGACCCTTTCGCGGGATATTGTGGCGTCAGCGCGAGCGGCGGGCGCGCAGGTGCTGGTGACGGCCTGTCCCCTTTGCCAGTTCAACCTGGACTGGCCCCAGCGGGAGACGGCCTTCGGGCGCACCGGCGAAGAAATCCCGATCCTCTACTTTACCCAACTGATGGCCGTTGCGCTGGGGCTTCCGGAGGAGGACTGGGGCGTGGAGGGGATGTACACTGACCCGCGCCCGCTGCTGCGAAATGTAGCGCAGGCCGCCGGGGCTGTTCCTCATCCCACCCCGCCGCCTTCGGCGGCGGGGGAGGGGTGAGGATCGCCGCCCGGCCCGCCGCTGCAGAACGAGAAGGGCAGGGTAGCGGTGAAATCTCGTCGGGCCCGATTGCGGCGGCGATGGACGCAGGTCTGGTATCGGTTCCCAACCCTGCGTCTCGTCATCCTGCTGGTTGTTCTGCTCATGCTCCAGGCCGTCCTCTTCTGGAGTTGTGAGCGGGACCGCAATCCCGAGATCAGCAACCCGCTGGAAGCGCTCTGGGCCATCGCGGTCTTCGTCTTCAGCGGGGCCGATTTCACCCCGGTGACTGCGTGGGGCCGCTTCCTGGCCCTGGTCGGGATTGTGGAGGGGATGACGCTGGTCTCCGTGCTCATCGCCTCGCTCACCGTGCTGCAATTGCGGGGGCGGAAAGGAGGCACACGGAAGATGAAGGACCACATTATTGTCGTGGGGAAGCCGCCCAGGGTGCGCCGCCTGATTCAACAACTCCAGTCGCCTGACCTGAAGACGGTCCGGCCTGTTGTGCTGGTGGCGGACCTCCCGCAGAATCCGGTGCCCGACCTGCGGGCCAAATTCGTCTCCGGCGACCCGGCGCAGGACGAGACCCTCCAGGAGGCCGGCATCCTCCAGGCGTATGGGGCGATTGTCCTGGCCGATTTCTCCTATCCGGACCCGGATGCCCGCACGTTGCTGGTAGCGCTGGCGATAGAACACCTGAATCCCGATGTGTACACAGTGGTGGAGGTGGTGCACCCGCAAAATGTCCCGCACTTCCGCCACGCCCGCGTGGACGAAGTTGTCTGTCTGGACCAGTTCAGCGACTACCTGATTCTCCAGTCTATGGTGAGTCCGGGCCTCTCCCGGATGTTCCGTTCCCTGCTGGAGTTCGGCGAGGGAGACGAGGTGTATCGGGTTATGGTGCCGTCGGCCTATATCGGGTGGACGTTTCGGGACCTTTTCCTGCACGTCTATCAGAAGCGAGGCATGATTCTGCTGGCGGTGGAGCGGGGACAGGAGACCGTCATCAACCCGAAGGATGAGTTCCGACTTCAGGAGGGAGACGCCCTTTTCCTGGTCGCTCCGGAAGAGCCCTCTTTTGCCCCTCAGGAGGCATAATCCATGCGCTACAAACTGTACATTCCCGGGCCCTGTGAAGTGGACGAGGAGGTCCTGACAGCGATGGCGCAGCCCACGCCGCGCCACTATGGCCCGGAATGGTTGGAGGTTTATCAGGACGTCATCGGGATGCTGAAGGAGGTCTTCGGCACCCGGAATGACCTGTTTATGGTCCCGGCGGCGGGGTCGGCGCTCCTGGATATGGCCTTCGGGAGCCTGCTGGCCGAGGGGGAGACGATCATCGTGGGGATGAACGGCTTCTTCGGCGAGCGGATGGGGACCATTGCCGAGTCCCACGGCCTGCGCGTCGTCCCCTTCACCGCGCCGCTGGGTCGGCCGCTGGACCCGGAGGACTTGCGGCGGGCCCTGCGGGAGAACCCAGAGGCCCGCGCCGTTGCCGTTGTCCACCACGAGACCGCGACCACGGTGATGAATCCGGTCCGGGAACTGGCCCAGGTGGCTCGCGAGGCCGGGGTGCCCATTGTCGTGGACGCCGTCTCCTCCCTGGGCGGGGTGCCGCTGCCGGTGGACGAGTGGGGCATTGACGTCTGTGTGACGGTGGCGAACAAGTGCCTGGAGTGCCCGCCGGGGCTGGCCTTCCTCTCGGTGAGCCCGAGGGCGTGGGAATGGGTGGACCGCCACGATGGCCATCACGGCTGGTACCTGAACCTGCGCACGTGGCGCTGGTACGCGGAGAACTGGGGGGCCTGGCACCCGACGCCGGTCACGATGCCCACCAACAACGTCCTGGGGCTGCGGGCCAGCCTGCGGCGCATCCTGGCGGAAGGGCTGGAGGCCCACTTCGCCCGCTACCGCTGGGCCTCGGGGGCCGTCCGGCGGGGGCTGGAGGCGCTGGGCTTTGAGATGTTCATTCCCGATGGGCCCACCGCGTCGCCCATCGCCACGGCGGTAAAGGCCCGGCCGGAGTTCCCCGTCCGCGAACTGATGGACTACCTGGCCCGGGAGCACGGCATCCTCATCTCCGGCGGTCTGGAGCCGCTGGCGGGCAAGATTTTCCGCGTCGGCCATATGGGCAAAGCGTCCACCCGGCCCTTCGTGATGGAGTTCCTCTTCGCCGTGGAGGAGTTCCTGCGGGGGAAGGGGCTCCCGGTGCCGCCGGGGGCGAGTATGGTGGGGATGGCGTGAAGGGGTAGATGGACACGCAAGAAGAGGCGTTTCGGTTGCTGAAGGAAGCCAAAGAAGACCTGGAGCGGGCCGTCCGGTATACCGGGTTCCGGGATTGGGTCACCGTTGTCCTCTATGCTCAGTTGGCGACGGAGAAAGCAGCCAAAGCGGTCATCGCCAGTTTTGAGGCATTTGAATGGACCCACGACCCCTCTGATCAACTCCGGCGATTGGTAAATCGGGGTCTGTTGCCCGATTCGTTCCTGGAAATGGCAGCGGATGTTCGGAGAGCGGCTCCCTGGCACGGACGTTCTACTTACGGTGCACTGGTGGAGGGGCGCTGGCGAAGCCCTTCGGAAATCTGTACCGAGGAGGTGGCGCAGGGATTGCTGGAAGGCGCCCGGCGGACCGTCCGCCAGGCCGTGGCATTTGTTCCGGTTTTCTTTGGGGGAGCGAATGAATCTGGCGGAAGTGGAACGGGCCGTTAGGGAGATTGCAGTCGGATTAGACGTGCTGGCTGTTGGCCTGTGCGGTTCGCTGGCCCGAGGGGATGCCCACGAACGCAGCGATATAGACATTTTTGTCATTACCTGGAGGGCGTTGTCCCTGGCCGAGCAGGATGCCCTGTACGAGGCCTTTAGCCCGCTCATTTCATGTTTTGGGCGAGACATCACAGTGCTTTCCTATGACCTGGAGAGCCTTCAGCGAGTCCCGACCTGGCACACGCTGCAGATGATGAAAGATGCCCGGTTTGTCTACGACCCAGGGGGTATCGCGGCACTCTTTGGGGAGATTCTCCGCCAGGCCGAGAAGGAGGGGATTATCTACGACGAGCAGGAGAAGGTGTTTCGCCTGAAGGAGGCCCGGCGAACCGTTTTCTCCTATGACACGGGGGGATAATATGCCCACGGCTCTGGAACTGGCCCGAGAAGGTTGGAAACCTTTCCTGGAAGCGGCCCGGCACCGTCGACCGATGCCGGTACAGGAGGAGCATCCGGAACGGCAGCGCTTGCTCTCGCGCGTGGGCCAGGTCGCCGAGGCCCTGAAGACCTGTTTTGGGGTCCGGCGCGTCATTCTTTTCGGCTCTCTGGCGCACGGAGCCTGGTTCGCTCCGGATTCGGATGTGGACCTGGTTGTTGAGGGCCTGGCGGAAGAGGCGTACTGGGAGGCCTGGCGGCTGGCAGAAGAAATCATTGGCGATCGCCCTGTGGACCTCATTGAATGGGAAACGGCGGGGGAGTCCCTTCGCCGGGCGATTGAGCGATACGGGGTGGAACTGTGATCCATTTGTTTCTGGAACTGGCGGAACGCATCCGGGGAGAGATTCCCAACCTGGACCGTGCGGCGCAGCGAGTTCTGGCAGCCTGGCCAAAGGTAATGCGGATGCCAGAGGAGAGTGCTTATCTGGACTCCGTCGCTCTGAATCTGCACGGCTTCTACTCCGGGCTGGAACGTCTCTTTGAACTGATTGCAAGGCATGTAGACGGCCTGCTTCCAGGTGGCGAAATGTGGCATCGGGACCTGCTTCATCGGATGACCCAGGAAGTGGATGGTATACGGCCTGCCGTTATCAGCCAGGAAAGCGGGAAGGTCTTGGATGAACTCCGTCGGTTCCGGCACCTGGTGCGGAACGTGTATACGATGAGCCTATCGCCGGAGAAAATGGCTGGGCTGGTATCTGCTTTGCCAGCCCTTTGGTCCACATTGCAGGCCGAGCTGGGTGCTTTTGCAGATTTTCTGGAAGCGGCAGGACGAGCGCACCAGAGGGAATAGGTCAATGACCCGCACTGGCGTCTTCATCTCTCACTGTGGAGATTCTCCGCCAGGCAGAGGAGCAGGGGATTGTGTACGGTGAGCAGGCGAAGGTGTTTCGCCTGTAAAGAAGCCTGGAGAGCCGTCTTTGCCTGGCAGAAGGGATGAATCCGGCGTATGGTGAGCGCTGGCTCAGAGGGGGATGAATCCGTTCTAACCTGCGCAGCTCGGCTGAGAGCTGGTCTGAAAAATCCGGGAAGGGAATAAAGATGTTCGTAGTCAGCCACGAAGCAAAGCGGAGTGGCGTTCCAGTGGACCAAGACGGCTCTCCACTTCGTTCCGTGCCTTACTACGAGCGAAACGGCACTCCACCTCGTTCCGTGTCTCACTACGAGCGACTTTTCAGATTAGCGCTGAGGGGGGACAGAATGACCCGCATCGGCGTCTTCATCTGTCACTGTGGGATCAACATCGCCGCGACGGTGGATGTGGAGCGGGTCGCCGAGGAGGCGGGCCGGATGCCCGGTGTCGTTTTCGCTACCCACTACAAGTACATGTGCTCCGACCCGGGCCAGAGCCTCATCCAGCGCGCCATCGCCGAGCACAACCTGGATGGCGTCATCGTCGCGGCCTGCTCGCCGGCGATGCACGAGCGCACCTTCCGGCAGGCCGTCGCCGCGGCCGGGCTGAATCCGTACCGCTGCGAAATCGCCAACATCCGCGAGCAGTGCTCCTGGGTCCACCAGGACGAGCGGGAGGAGGCGACGGCCAAAGCCGTGGAGATAGTCCGGACGATGGTGGAAAAGGTGAAGCGGGACGAGGAACTGGTCCCGCTGCGGTTGCCCATTACCCGGCGGGCCTTGGTGGTCGGCGGGGGCGTCGCCGGGATGGAGGCCGCCCTGGACATCGCCGACGCCGGCTATCCGGTGGTGCTGGTGGAGCGGGAGGACCGGTTGGGCGGCAAGATGGCTCGTCTCTCCGGCACGTACCTGAACTTTGAGGCCGCACCGGGCCTGCTGGAGGAGAAAATCCGCCAGGTCTTGGACCACCCGAACATTGAGGTCATCCTGAACGCGCGGGTAACCCAACTGGAGGGCTACGTCGGCAACTTCGTCGCGACGGTGGAGACGCCCACAGGCCCCCGGACGGAGGAAATAGGGGCCGTCGTCGTCGCCACCGGCTGGGACCCGTACCCACTGGAGCGGTTGCCGGAGTACGGCGGGGGCCGGATCCCCGACGTGGTGGACGGCCTGACCTTTGAGGAGATGCTGCGGACGGGGCTGCGGCGTCCGTCGGATGGGCGGGTGCCCCGCGAGGTGGTCTTCGTCCAGTGCGCCGGCTCCCGGGACCCGGAGCACGGCGTCTCCTACTGCTCCAAAGTCTGCTGTATGTACGTCGCCAAGCAGGCGATGATGTTCAAAGAGCAGGTGCCGGACGGACAGGCCTACGTCTTCTACATTGACATCCGCTCCGGCGGGAAGGGGTACGACGAATTCGTCCAGCGGGCGATGGAGGAGTACGACGTCCTCTATCTCCGGGGCAAGGTGAGCAAGATTTTCCGCCGGGGCGAGAAGGTGGTGGTCTGGGGCTCGGACACACTGGTGGGCCGACCGGTGGAGGTGGAGGCCGACCTGGTGGTGCTGGCGACGGCGATGCTCCCCAGCCGGGATGCCATCCCCCTGGCCCAGACGCTCCACATCCAGGCCGACCGGTACGGTTTCTACAGCGAGGCGCATCCCAAGTTGCGGCCGGTGGAGAGCCTGACGGCGGGGGTCTTCCTGGCCGGCGCGGGCCAGGGGCCCAAAGACATCCCAGAGACGGTGGCCCAGGCGGCGGCTGCGGCGGTAAAGGTCATTCAACTCTTCGCCCAGGACGCGATGGTCCAGGAGCCGACCGTCGCCTATGTTATAGAGGAACTCTGTTCGGCCTGCGGCGCGTGTGTGGCGGTCTGCCCGTACGGCGCGCGGGAAGTCCATCCGGTGCGGCAGGTGGCGACAGTAAACCCCGCGCTCTGCCAGACCTGCGGGGCCTGTGTGGTGGCCTGTCCCAACAAGGCCAGCCGCATCCATAACTGGGAGCCGGTTCAGGTGCTGGCGATGGCGGATGTGGTGGTGTGACAGGGAGCAGGTCGCACGAAGCATGTCGCAGGGCACACTGTTGGATACCTTTCCGGCGTTTCTGGAGTGGTGGGAGCGGGCGGAGGGGCAGTCGCTGGAGGAGCAGGTAGAGGGCTGGGCGGCGGAGTATATGGCTCGCTGGCCCGAACTCCTGGCCCGGCAACAGGAGGACTACGCGTCCCAGGGGCTGGATTGGCGGGAGGTCGCGCGGGAGCGGGTCTTCCCGTTCCTCACAGAGCGACTCCCGGCGATGCGGGAGGCTCACCAAAACCTGCTGGAGGCCTGTGAGCCGGTCTATTATCGGGCGCGAGAAGTCCTGGGTTTTGATGGCGCTGTCCTCTTTGTCCTCTACGTGGGTATCGGCTGCGGCGCGGGGTGGGTGACCTCACTGAACGGCGAAGCGGCCATATGGTTCGGCCTGGAAAACATCGCCGAGTGTGGCTGGAGCAGGAGGGAAGCGGTTTGGGGATTGGTGGCTCACGAAATGGGCCACGGGGTACATCAATATTGGCGGGCGCAGAGCGGGAAGCCCGCCGGAAGCGGGCCCTGGTGGCAACTCTATGAGGAAGGGTTCGCCCAGTACTGTGAGACCCTGATATGGGGGTCAGAGAACTGGCATCAGGTCTGTGGCGATAAGAACTGGCTGGAATGGTGCCGGGCTCGCAAGGGCTGGCTTGCGGCCGAGTTTTTGAGGAGGGCGGATGCGGGTCTCCCTGTCAACACCTTCTTCGGTTCGTGGTTTGAGATAGAAGGGATGAGGGAGACAGGGTACTTTCTCGGATACGAACTCATCCGGGCACTGGTAGAGGAAATGGACTTCCAGGCCGCTGCATTGCTGGAGGATGTAGAAGGACGCCTGCGGCCAATTTTGGAGCGCTGGCCCCCCTGCGACCTGCGACTTGCGCCCTGCAACTTTTCAGGAGGTCAGGATGGCGAACGAAATCTGGGATCAAATTGCTAACTACCGTAAGACGAAAGTGCTGCCCGGCGGCGTGCGTCTGCTCCTGCGGCCGCTCCGGAGGGAGGACAGAGAGGCTTTCGTAGACCTCTTCGCCCGGGCGTCGCGGGAGGACCTGGAGTGGTACCGGATAGACGCGGCCGACCCGGCCGTTGTCGCCAGTTGGGTGGATAACCTGGACTACCGGCGCGTCTTCCCGCTGGTTGCCTTCGTCAACGACAAACTGATCGGCAACGCCACGTTACACTTCGGGGAGCACTACCACCGGCATCTGGCCTGGGTGCGGATTTTCCTGGACCGGCAGTACCGGCGCCAGGGCATCGGCACGTTGATGGTGCAGAGCCTGATAGAGGTCGCCCGACGCCTGGGACTTTACCAGTTGTATGCCGAAATCGTCACCACGCAGCCGCAGGTTATCAGCGCGTTCCTGGACCTGGGCTTCCAGCACGCTACCACACTCCGGGATTACTTCATCACCAGTACCGGAGAGACGCTGGATATGGCCATTCTGGTGCTGTATCTGGTGGAGCAGAAGGGCAAATTCTGAAGCGGGGAGGAGAACATGGTGATGGCGATGATAGACCCTTCGTTCAGCCGGATGGTGCAGGAGCGGAGTGGGGAGCCGATTCTCCGCTGCTATTTCTGCCAGAAATGCTCAGCGGGTTGTCCCGTCGCCTCCGTGATGGACTACAAACCGGCCCAGGTGGTCCGGCTGGTGCAGTTGGGACGGAAGGAGAAGGTCCTCTCCAGTTCTGCCATCTGGCTCTGTGTGGGCTGCGAGACCTGCGGGACCCGCTGTCCCAACCACATCCGTCTGGCGCCGATGTTTGACGCGCTGCGCTACATGGCGCTGGAGGAGGGCTTCAAACCCGACCCGGCCATTTATGCGCTCCACCGGTCCTTCCTGGATAGCATTCGCCTCTGGGGCCGGGTGCACGAACTGAGCATGCTGATGGAGTATAAACTCCGCAGCCGCGACCTCTTCTCCGACCTGGGGATGGGCGTCGGTCTGATCCTGAAAGGGAAGATTTCCTTCCTGCCGGAGCGGATTCGGGGGGTCTCTGAGGTGCGGCGGTTGTATGAGAAGGGAGACGCAGATGGTCGGGGGTGATGTGGCAACCCGAGAGATTGTCGTCCGTGTGCCCGAGAAGGTTCTGCTGGCAGAGAAATTGGACGAAGCGGAATTTGCCTGCGAGTTGCTGATCTTGGCGGCAGTGAAGTTGTACGAGATTGGCCGTCTCTCGTCAGGGCGGGCAGCGGAACTGGCGGGTATGTCGCGGGTAGAGTTTCTGCTGAGCCTGGGGAGATACAGAGTCTTCCCCTTTGAAGCGGAGTTGCGCGAACTGGAAGAAACCCAATAGGCGGTAGCACTGCATTGCATCGTGGAGAGGCGTAGGACGGGCTTTCAGCCCGCTTTTTGGAGACAGCCTGGAAGGGCTATCCCACATCTGGGGTTCTTGCGCCCGTTAGAGCGCTGCCACGATTTCCTGCAGACCGACTGCCCAATGAGAGATAATCTACGTCATGTGCAACTTCAATAAACCGGCCTCTACGGAGCGGCGTTTTGTCCCCTCCTCATCCCCCTGGCCCCCTTCTCCTCCCCGCAAAGCGGGGAGGAGAAGGGGGTGAAAAGGTGGGGTTTGTGGGCGGCGGCGAAGCC
>CALDFY010000362.1 GCA_937942115.1 uncultured Anaerolineae bacterium
CTCCCGAACTTCGTTCGGGAGAGGGGAGGGGTCGGGGGAGGGGTGAGGCCTCTGCCGCCGAAAGGCGAGCGGGAGAGGGGAGGGGTAAGGGGTGGGGTGAGGGCCGGAATGGGCATCCCCCGCTCCCCGAAAAACCTACACTTGTCAGCTCCTCCCCTCTCCTGACCTTCGGTCAGGAGAGGGGAGGGGGTGGCCCGAAGGGCCGGGGGTGGGGTGAGGAACCCCCACCAACCCGATGTCCCAACCCCCGTCCCAATCCCGGTACATGCAAATTGACAGAATCATCCCCTCTCTGTATAATGCCTTCGCTGACCGGATGCGAAATATCCGATTCCGCCAATACAGGGAGGAAGAGTATGGGAGACAAATTTGATTTCATTCGCCAGGAGATGGCCGCGCTCCAGGAGTCCGGCCTTCTCATCCACCTGCGCACCATCGGCTCGGCCCCCGGCCCCTGGATGATCGTGGACGGCAAAAAAGTCCTCAACCTCTGCACCAACAACTACCTGGGCCTGGCAACCCACCCCCGGCTGGTCCAGGCGGCCCACGAGGCGCTGGACCGATGGGGCGTCGGGCCGACGGCCGTCCGCTCCATCGCCGGGACCCTCACCATCCACGTGGAACTGGAGCGAAAGGTGGCCGAATTCAAGCACGTGGAGGACGCCCTCTACGTCCAGTCCGGCTTCTGCGCCAACCAGGCCGCCATCCCGCCCCTGGTGGGTCGGGAGGACGTCATCTTCTCCGACCGGCTGAATCACGCCTCCATTATTGACGGGTGCCGCCTCAGCGGGGCCAAAATCATCGTCTACGAGCACTGCGACCCTGAGGACCTGGAGGCCAAAATCAAGGAGAACCTCCCCAACTTCCGGCGCGGCATGGTCATCACCGACGGCGTCTTCTCTATGGACGGCGACGTGGCCCCGCTGGATAAAATCTACGAGGTCGCCGAGCGCTACGGCCTCATCACGATGGTGGACGACGCCCACGGCGAGGGCGTTCTGGGCTACGGCGGCCGGGGCATCGTGGACCACTTCGGTCTCCACGGGAAGTTTGATATTGAAATCGGCACCTTCTCCAAAGCCTTCGGCGTCGTCGGCGGGATCATCTCCGGCAAGAAGGTGGTCATAGACTACCTGCGCCAACGGGCCCGCCCCTTCCTCTTCTCCAACGCCGTCACCGCCACCGACACCGCCGCGTGTATAGCAGCGGTGGACGTCCTCTCCGAATCCACCGAACTGGTGGACCGTCTCTGGGAGAATACCCGCTACTTCAAGGGGGAGATGAAGCGGCTGGGGTTTGACCTGGGCAGGAGTTTTACCCCCATCACGCCGGTCATACTGGGGGAGGCCCCGCTGGCCCAGCAGTTCAGCCGCCGCCTCTTTGAGGAGGGGGTCTTCGCAATGGCCCTCGGCTACCCCACCGTCCCCAAAGGCCAGGCCCGCATCCGGGTCATGGTCTCCGCCATGCTGAGCCGGGATGACCTGGACTACGGTCTGGAGAAATTCGCGAAGGTCGGGAAGGAACTGGGAGTGATTGGGTGACGGCCGCACTCCGCAAGGGGACGGTCACCTTTATTCTGCTCCTGGTGCTCACCGGCTGCACGGCCGCGCCATCCCCTGCCGCCGTCTCTCCGTCGCCCACTCTGCCGCCGACACCGACACCGACGCCCGGCCCCGCCGTCCTCTATGAACAGGGGCTGGCCTGCCAGCAGGCGGGGGATTGGGCGTGCGCCGGGGCGGCCTTCTCCCGTACCCTGGAACTGGACCCGGGCTTTGCCCCCGCCTACCGGGCACGGGCGGCCGTCCATCTGGCCCTGGGAGACGGTCCGGCGGCCCTGCAGGACGCGCAGACCGCCGTCATGCTGGCCCCGGAGGACGCCGGGGCCTCCGCTCTGCTGGGAGAGGTCCTCCGCCGGGCCTTCAACGACCCCCTTCAGGCGCTGGACGCCTACGACGCGGCGGTTCGGCGGGACCCGTCGCTGGCAGCGGCGCTCTTTTCGGCCCGCTGGGAGTGCGCGGTGGCGGCGGCCCGCTCCGACCGGATGGCCGAACTGGCCGCCGAATACGCCCGTCTCCATCCCGACGACCCGATGCGGATGGTTTACCGGGGCCGGACCCTGCTGGCCCAGGGGTTGCCCCGCGTGGCCATCCGCGTGCTGGGGGAGACCATAGAGCAGGAGGGGGGCCCGGCCGCGCTGTGGTTTGTCCTGGGGGAGGCCTACGCCGCCGAGGAGGCCTGGCGGGAGGCCGTCATCTGCTACGAACAGGCGCGGGCGCTGATGGAGGCCGGGGACTCCTCCCTGGGCGTGGTCTCCGGGAATCCGGCGGCAGACCTGGCGCTGGCTTTGGGAACGGCGTACCTCTACGCCGGGCGCTGCGGGGACGCCGAAGCGGCCTTCCGGCACGCGCGGGCGCTGGGCCTCAACCGGCCCGACCTGCCCACGCTCCTCGGGCAGGCGATGATTTGCGGGCAGAAATGATGGGGGGGAGTTGGCGGCGGCCCGGAGGGCCGCCGCCAACTGGTCCGCAGGAAAAAGGGACAGATATGAACCGGACACCTGTGATCGTCGTTCACGGAGGCGCGTGGAAGATTCCGGAGGAAGAACACGGGCCGCACGTGGAGGGGTGCCGGCGCGCGGCGGCCGCCGGATGGGAGGTGCTGCGCGCGGGCGGTTCGGCGCTGGACGCCGTAGAGACGGCGGTCCGTCTTCTGGAGGATGACCCGACCTTTGATGCCGGGCGCGGGTCCTGCCTGAACGCCATCGGTGAGGTGGAACTGGACGCCATCATCATGGACGGGCAGACGCTACGCCTGGGGGCCGTTGCCGCCGTCCGGCGCATCCGCAATCCGGTGACACTGGCCCGTCTGATAATGGAGAAGGGGCCGTATCACTTCCTGGTGGGGCCCGGCGCGGAGGAATTCGCCCGGCATCACGGGATGAGTCTCATCCCGCCGGAGGAACTGGTGGTGGAGCGGGAGCGGGCCCGCTGGGAGGCCTGGCGGGCCGGGGAGGGCCTCTACGCGGCCGAACTCTTCCGGCCTGCCGGAACGGTGGGGGCGGTTGCGCTGGACCGGGAAGGGCATCTGGCGGCGGCGACCTCCACCGGCGGCAAACCGGGCAAATGGCCGGGTCGGGTGGGGGATTCGCCGCTGGTGGGCTGCGGCGCCTACGCCGATGACCGTTCGGCGGCCGCTTCCGCCACCGGCGATGGGGAGGCGTTGATGCGCGTCCTGGCAACGGGCGCCGTCTGCGCGCGGGTGGCGGAAGGGAAGGGACCGCAGGAGGCGGCGGAGGGGGTGCTGGCCCTGCTGGCGGAGCGGACCGGCGGCTGCGGCGGCCTGATTGTGCTGGACCCGCGCGGTCGCTACGGCATCGCCCACACCACCCCGCACATGGCCTGGGCGGTCGTCAGCGCAGATGGCATCTGCCGCGCGGGCATCCGCGCCCGATGACAATGGGGGGATGCGGCGGCGGCCTCCGGCCGCCTCGTCGGCGGCGTCGCGGCGGAGGG
>CALDFY010000363.1 GCA_937942115.1 uncultured Anaerolineae bacterium
TGAAGTCAGCCGCCCTGGGCCTTCGGCCAGGAGGTCGGTCTTCACCGACCTCCGGAGAAGGGCGTCAACGCAGGTTGACGCCCGGCGCGAAGCGTAGGGGCAACCCTCGCGGTTGCCCCCAGGGAGGCCGATTTCCAATCGCGCCCAGGGCGGCAGGAAACAGAGAGACGGATCTAACCTTAAGTTAACGCTCATAGGGGCCGGGGGAGGGGTGAGGCCAGCGCGCCGAAAAAGTTCGTGCCATTGGGCTTTTAGCCCCTGGCGGCTGAATCATCCTTTTTCTGGCATGGCGAGTGTAGGCGACAAATTTACACTTATTATCGGCCCCTCCGGCCTCCCATCTAAGGAGTCGGCGTTATCGGGATGACGGTCACCGGCAGTGTGGGCGGAGACGGGACTGGCGTCGCCTGAACGAAGACCACTTCCCGGAAGCCGAAGCCCTTGATAAATTTTTCCAGGAACGAGCGGGCATTCCGGTCCGCCGTCTCCAGGATGCCATCGGCCAGGGCGGCCCGGAGGATTTCCTGCGTCGCTGCCTGCCGCGCCGCCGTCTCCAGGTCCGGCTTCAGCCCGAAGACTCCTGTCTCCCGGTCGTAGACGAAGGTCTTCTCGTCGTCCAGATAGTAGGCAAAGACCTCCGCCGGAGGAAGCGTCAGCACCACCTGGTCATCGGCGGTCACCGTCACATCTTGTTCCCGAATTTTGCTCAGGTCCACGCCCGCGATGACCTGCCCGTAGGCGACCAGGAGGAGTTTGTCGCCGAAGAGGAAGCCCAGCGGCCCCTGGCCGGATTCGGCGGCGATGACCTTCTCAACGGTGTAGACGACGGTTTCCAGTTTGCTGAGGCTCCGCACTTCCCGCACGATGGTCGCCGGACTGGGACGGATGGTCGGGGTGGGGTGGAGAAGTTCCCCCACCTCCCGTTCCAGCGTCTGTCGGGCCTCTCCCAGCGGGTTCAGGCGCGCCCGAATATCCGGCGCCAGCCAGACGACCAGCGCGATCAGGGCGATCAGGAGGAGAACGATCACTGCAGTTGCGCATCCAGAGCGAGAAGTCATAGTGCCCTCCATATAGTCAACAACCGGTTCCGCCCAATTCGCAGGGACCGGACCCACACCTGCGGTTTGGATGAATTGTAACACGATTCATCCCTTGTGCAACCGGCTCCATTTGCCAAATCGTCCGAGTTGTGCTATAACAAAAGCGCATCCGTTTTCCGAAAGGAGGTGACCTCAGTCAGATTCAATTCTACCACCCGCCGGTCGCTTTCTTCCACAAGTTCCCTGCTGATCAGAACTACCTGTTACCAAAGGAGGAAAAGCCATGTCCAAGCGTCTCTGGATCCCTGTCGTACTCACCGTTGTTATCGCCCTGTTGCTGGCTGCCTGCCAGCCCAAAGCGACCCCCACCCCTGAGGGCCCCCAGTTGGGGAAACTGAAGGCCTGCTTCATCTACGTCGGCCCCATCGGCGACATCGGCTGGACTCACGCCCACGACCAGGGCCGCCAGATCGTGGAGAAGGAGTTCCCCTGGTTGGAGACGGCCTACGCCGAGTCGGTGCCGGAAGCCGACGTGGAGCGGTTCCTGGACCGCTTCATCGTGGAGGAGAAGTGCGACGTCGTCTTCACCACCAGTTTCGGCTTTATGGACGGCACCCTGGTGGCAGCCCAGAAGTACCCGGATAAAATCTTCTTCCATTGCTCCGGCTACAAGCGGGCCCCCAATATGGGCACCTACATGGCCGACTTCTACCAGGTATACTACCTGAATGGGCTGATGGCCGGCGCGCTGACCAAGAGCGGCAAGGTGGGCTATGTGGCCGCCCATCCCATCCCGGAGGTGGTCCGCCACATCAATGCCTTTACTCTGGGCGTTCGCGAGGTCAACCCCAAGGCCACGGTGGACGTCCGCTGGATCTTCTCCTGGTACGACCCGGCGAAAGCCCGTCAGGCCGCCGAGGCGCTCATCGCCGAGGGAGTGGACGTCCTGGCCTTCACCGAGGACTCCCCCACCGTCGTCCAGGTGGCCGAGGAGTACACCAACAAGGGTCAGCCGGTCTACTCTTTCGGCCACTACAGCCCGATGGCCCAGTTCGGCCCCAACTCCCTGGTCAGCGGCCAGTTGGTCCACTGGGAGCGCATCTACGAGGACATCCTGATGAAGGTCTACCTGGGCATCTACAACAACAAGAATCTGGAGAACGTGGACTACTGGTACATCCTGGGCCAGAGGGGGGTGGAGATGGGCGGCGACTTCGGCGTGCCCCTCAACCCCAAGTTTGAAGCCCCGCTCAAAGCCGTGAAGGTCACCGACCCGCTTCTGGGCGAGATCAGCGTCTACGACCTGGTCTTCAAGCGGCTGGAGCAGATGACTGACCCGGCCGTCCTCTTTGACCCCTTCACCGGCCCCATCAAGGATCAGGCGGGCCAGGAGCGGGTGAAGCCGGGCCAGCGGCTCAGCCTCTTTGAACTGACCACGATGGACTGGTTCGTGGAAGGTAATATCGGCGAGTTGCCTCGCTGATCCACCGGAGAATCCTCCCCCAGGCGAGAGCCTGGGGGAGGATTCGCGAAAGGCAGAGGTGAATCGTGGCATTGCTCTTTCTGGATACGGCCGACATCAATGAGGTCCGTCAGGCGGCGGCCTGGGGCATTCTGGACGGCGTCACCACCAATCCGACATTGATGATGCGGGCCGGCACCGCCGACCTGAAGGCCGTCACCCTGGAAATCGCGGACATCGTCCGGGGGCCGGTCAGCGCCGAGGTCATCTCTACCGACGCGCAGGGGATGGTTGCCGAAGCGCGGGAGATTCTGGACTGGTCGGAGCATGTCTTCGTCAAAATCCCCTGCACGGTGGAGGGATTGAAGGCGATGCGGGAGATTTCCCGCTGGCCCCACGGGCGGATCAATGCGACGCTCATTTTCTCTCCCATTCAGGCCTACCTGGCCGCCAAAGCCGGCGCGACGTACGCTTCCATTTTTGTCGGGCGGATGGACGATGCCGGCCTGGACGGAATGGAGGTGGTCCGCCAGACGCGGGCGATTTTTGACCGTTACGGGTTTCCCTGCCAGGTACTGGCCGCCAGCATCCGGCATCCGGCCCACGTGGTGGAGGCCCTGCTGGCGGGCGCCGACATCATCACCGTCCCCTTCGGCGTCCTCCAGCAGATGGTCCGCAGTCCGTTCACCGATGTGGGCCTGGAGCGCTTCCTGGCCGACTGGCGGAAGGTCGCAAAATAGGGCCCGGAGGCCGTCCGTGCCCCTGCCCCAAATGGTCTCCATCCGGGATGTGCAGGTGGAGAGCCGCCGGGTGCGCACTTTCATCCTGGATATGGCGCTCCCGGAGGCCCAGCCGGGGCAGTTCGTTATGCTCTGGCTCCCTGGCGTGGATGAAAAACCCATCTCCATCGCCCATCCCGTTCCGCTGACGCTCACCGTTGCCCGCGTTGGCCCGTTCAGCACTGCGCTCCACCAGGCCCGGAAAGGGGATAAAGTGGGGGTGCGCGGGCCGTTCGGCCGGGGATTCCACCTCCATCCAGACCGCTCCGCCCTGCTGATCGGCGGCGGTTACGGCGTGGCCCCGCTCTACTTTCTGGCCTGCGATGCCGTCCGGCAGGAGATTCCCGCGACCGTCGTTGTGGGCGCCCGACGGGCCAATGACCTCATCTATGTGGAGCGCTTCCAGGCCCTGGGGGTGGAAGTGGTGGTCGCCACCGACGACGGTTCCGCCGGACGGCGGGGGACGGCGGTGGCGGCGGCACTGGAGGCGGTCCAGCGGAATCCATCCCCTGCGATCTACGCCTGCGGACCGGAGCCGATGCTGGTGGCCGTCCTGCGTCTCTGCCAGGAGTACTCCCTGCCCGGCCAGTTGAGCGTGGAGCGATATATGAAGTGCGGCTTCGGCATCTGCGGACAGTGTGCGCTGGATGGGATGCTGGTCTGTCTGGATGGCCCCGTCTTCTCGGTGGAGCAACTGGCCGGCCTGACGGAGTTCGGCCGGTTCCGGCGCAATCCCACCGGCCGCCGGATGCCGGTGTAATTTTTCCCTCACACGGAGACACAAAGGCACAAAGCAGGCTTCGGGCCGCCGCCCCCGAGCCCTCTTTTATCTCCGCGCATTTTTGCAACCTCACCAAGGGTATGGTATAATTCCCCCTAAATAACCGTCAGATTTGCGTTCGGAGGAAGCAAGCATGAGAATCGGCGTTCTGACCGGAGGGGGCGACGTCCCCGGACTGAATCCCTGTATCAAGGCCCTGGTCTATCGGGCCGTGGATGAAGGCCACGAGGTGGTCGGTATCCGCCGGGGATGGGCGGGACTCCTCTACTACAACCCCGATGACCCATCCCCCCAGCCGGAGAACGTGATCCCGCTGGATAAAGCCATCGTCCGGACCATTGACCGGACCGGTGGCACGTTTCTCCACACGTCCCGCACCAATCCCGGCCGGGTGGCGCCGGATAAGGCCCCGGCGTTCCTGAACCCGGAACAGTTCCCGGTGGATAAAAACGGGAACGTGGATTTCACCCGCCACGTCCTGCGGGTACTGGAGCACCTCAAGATAGATGTCCTGGTGCCCATCGGCGGCGAGGACACCCTGGGGTATGCGGCCCGCATCCATCGCGAGGGCTTCCCCATCATCAGTATTCCCAAAACGATGGATAACGACGTCTTCGGCACCGACTACTGCATCGGCTTCTCCACCGCCGTCACCCGCAGCGTCCGCTTCATCCACCAACTCCGCTCCACCGCCGGCTCCCACGAGCGCATCTGCGTGGTGGAACTCTTCGGCCGTCACTCCGGCGAGACCTCCCTGGTCGCCGCCTATCTGGCCGGGGCCGACCGGGCCATCATCTCGGAAGTCCCCTTTGACATTGAGAAACTGGCCCGTCTGCTGATCAAGGACAAGTACGAGAACCCCAGCCGCTACGCCATCGTGACCATCTCGGAGGGCGCCCGCGAGATCGGGAAAGAGGTCATCCAGTCCGGCGTCCCCGACCCCTACGGCCACAAGAAACTGGGCGGCATCGGCGCCGTGACCGCGAAGCGGCTGGAGCAGATGACCGGCGAGGGGACGATGTGCCAGGAACTGGCCTACCTGATGCGCTCCGGCGAGCCCGACGCGCTGGATATTATGGTCGCCGTCAACTTCGCCAATACCGCGATGGACCTGATCCAGGAAAAGAAGTTCGGCCGGATGGTGGCCCTGCGGGAAGGACGGTACACCGATGTGGGTGCCGAGTCGCCGACACTGGGAGTCAAGCATGTGGATGTCCGGGCGCTGTATGATGTAGACGAGTACCGCCCCAAAGTGATGCACGTCCACGGGAAGCCGATGTTTTTGTACTGAAACGTGAAACGTGAAACGTGAAACGTGGGCAGAGGTGGGGAGGCGGAGATGAAGCGGGTTGCGGTGCTGACCAGCGGCGGTGACGGGCCAGGGCTGAATCCCTGTATCCGCGCGGTGACCCGGATGGCCATCCACCTGGGAGCCGAAGTGATCGGAGTCCGGCGGGGATACCTGGGCCTGATCAACGGCGAGGTGGTGGAACTGGACCGGCGGGCCGTCGGGGGCATTATGGGCTACGGCGGCACCTTTCTGGGCACCGCCCGCTGCCCGGAATTCCAGACGGAGAAGGGGCGCCGGGAAGCGCTGCGCACCCTCAACCGGCTGGATATAGACGGGCTGGTAGTCATCGGCGGCAACGGTTCCCTCACCGGCGCGCTGGAATTGCACCGCATGGGCTTCCCCGTCGTCGGCGTCCCCGCGACCATTGACAACGATGTGAACGGCACCGACATCGCCATCGGCGTGGACACTGCGCTGAATACCATCCTGGACGCCATAGACCGCATTAAAGATACGGCCTCCTCCCACAACCGGGCCTTTCTGATTGAGACGATGGGGCGCAACTGCGGCTATCTGGCCCTGGCCAGCGGGGTGGCCGGCGGAGCCGAACTGGTGCTGATCCCGGAGGTGGAGACCACGATGGAGGAGGTGGCGCGGGTCATCGGCGATACGTATGTGCGGGGGAAAGCCCACTGCATCATTATCGTCGCCGAAGGATGGAAGCCGGGCACTCGCGCCCTGGTGGACTATCTGAACAGCCGTCGGGAGGAACTGGGGTTTGAGATTCGCCTGACGGTCCTCGGGCACATTCAGCGGGGCGGGCGGCCGTCGGCCTTTGACCGGCTGCTGGCGACCCGACTGGGCGCGGCCGCCGCCGAGGCGTTGATCCGGGGGGAGCGCGGCGTGATGGTGGGGTGGCGCCACGACCGGGCCGTCACCACACCGCTGGAGGAAGCGGTCGCGTTCTGCAAAGAGATCAATCTGGAACTCTGGAAACTGGCGGCGGTGATGGAAGTGTAGCCGCCGTTTGCTCCGATAAACCCGAACGGGCCGGGCACTGATCAAAGTGTCTGGCCCGTTTTTTATCCGCTCCCGTGTCTATCCATCCTTCCTCCCTTCCTCACCCCATCCCCAGCGGCTGTGCCGCTGGGGGTGGGGTGAGGCTGAGCGCTCCCGTCAGGTCGGCGCCGCAGGCCACCGGAACGACCGGCACCCGCAACGCCCGCAGGGCCGCCGCCAGTTCCTCCGTCCCGGGCGGGCCGCCGAAGGTGGCTGCGTCCAGCAGGACCACCACCGGCCGCAGCCCCCGGCGGACCAACTGGTCCGCTGCTACTGCCACCTCCCGCCGGGTGGAGGGGGTGATCAGGACGACAGTGCTCCCGCGCGGGAGGTGGCGGGCCTGGACGCCCAGGAGCGCCGAAAAGGGGAGGTCGCCGTCGGCCCGGACCAGGGCCAGCGCCTCCAGCATCTTCCGCAGTTGCCGCCCGCCCCGATCCGGGGAGAGGACGGTCAGCCCAGCCCCCTGGCAGACCAGCCCCACCGCCCGCCCCCGGCGCAGGAAGTACTGTCCCACCGAGGCCGCAATGGTGACCGCGTATTCTTCTGTGGAAGGCGGCAGGGTGACGGGGCCGAAGGGCCGCCAGAGGAGTTCGTCCGCCGGAGCGGTCGGGGCGGAGGGAAGGGCGTGATGGACGGCGCGCTCGGCGTCCACGAAAATCCAGACCTCCGCCAGGGGGTCCAGTTCAAACTCTTTGACGATGAGCCGGTCCCGGCGGGCCGTGCTGGGCCAGTGGATGCGGTTCAGGGGATCGCCGGGGGCATACTCCCGCACTCCGGCGGCGTTGGGGGTGATCTGATGGGTGCGGCGGCGGAGCGCCTCGCCGCCGGGCAGGAGCCCCGGCGGCGAGGGGAACGACCGCACCTCCACCGTCATCGGGTAGACAACCAGGGTAGCCGCAGGGGGGAACTCTCGCCGTACCGGGAAGAGGCCGAAGGGGTCGCCGGAGCGGATTTCGGTGGGGCCCAGGGGGAAGACGCCCCGGGAGGTCAGACGGGTACGGGCCAGGTAGCGGTACCGCTGGCGGGGGCCAATCATAGAAAGCACTCGTGAGCCCCGGGAGTGGGGGAGGGGGGAGCGGTCCCGGACCTCCAGCCACAGCCGGGTCCAACGGCCCGGATTGATCACCTCAAACCGTTCCTCAAAGACCTGGCCCATCTGGGCGCGCAGGGTGCGGGCCTGACGGCGCACCTCCACCCCCCGCAGCGCCACTGCCGACCAGATGCGGCTGACCAGCAGGACCAACGCCCAGAGATAGGTCAGGTGGGCGTAGAGAGGGTTGCCGGTGAGGGCCAGGGCGAGGGCGCTGGCGGCAAAGAGCCCCAGGATGAGCCAGAGCATAGCCGGAAGCCGGTAGCCGATAGCCGGCAGTGTTAGCCGGTAGTCGGGAGGACATCGCCGCCAGGGACGGGAACCTGGCGGAGGATTTCTTCCATCATCTCCTCGGCGGTCACATCCCGCATTCGGGCGGAGGGCCCGACGATCACCCGGTGGCCCAGGGCCGGGAGAACCAGCGCCTTTACGTCGTCCGGGAGGACGAAATCCCGCCCGTAAATGGCCGCTCGGGCCTGCCCGGCCCGGTAGAGGGTGAGGCTCCCGCGCGGGCTGGCCCCCAGGTAGATGTCGGGGTATTCGCGGGTGCGGCGGGTCAGTTCCACGATGTACCGCTTCACCGCCGGCGCCACATAGACGGCCCGGATGGCCTCCTGGGCCTGCAGCAACTCCTCCACCGAAGCCACCGTCTCCAGTTCCTCTATCGGGTGCCGGTACTGCTGGCGCTCCAGGATGCGCACCTCGTCCTCTATGGCGGGGTAGCCCAGGCGGATGCGCAGGAGGAAGCGGTCCAGTTGGGCCTCCGGCAGGGGAAAAGTGCCCTCGTACTCAATGGGGTTCTGGGTCGCCAGCACCATGAAGGGGCGGGGGAGGGGGCGGGTGACGCCGTCCACGGTAATCTGCCGCTCCTCCATGGCCTCCAGGAGCGCCGCCTGGGTCTTGGGCGTAGCCCGGTTGATCTCGTCGGCCAGGACGATCTGGGCCATGATGGGGCCGGGGCGGAACTCAAACTGGCGGGTGGCCTGGTTGTAGATGGAGACCCCGGTGACGTCGCTGGGGAGCATGTCCGGGGTGAACTGGATGCGGCTGAAGGAACAGCCCAGGGAGCGGGCGATACTCCGGGCCAGCATGGTCTTGCCGGTCCCGGGGACGTCCTCAATGAGCAGGTGCCCCTGGCAGAGGAGGCCGATGACGGTCAACTCTACGGCCTCCCGCTTGCCGACGATGACCCGCTCCACATTGGCGATGAGCCGTTCGGCGAAGGATTGGACGGACATAGAGAATCAGAGAATCAGAGAATCGGAGATCGGGGAATCGGAGAATCGGCGAATGAAAAGGGGGACGGCCTGCCCGCAGACCGCCCCCCCCTTTGCCGGTGCGTTGGCTACTGCGTTCCCCGCAGGCGCGGGTCCAGCGCGTCCCGCAGACCGTCTCCCAGGAAGTTAAAGGCGAACATCGTGATGGAAAGGGCCAGCGCCGGGAGGATGGCCTGCGGCGGGTAAGTACGGATGGCCTGGCTACCGTCGGAGATCATAGAGCCCCAACTGGGGGTTGGCGGATTGACGCCCAGGCCGATGAAACTCAGGAACGCCTCGGTGGTGATATAGCCGGGGATGGCCAGCGTGACCGTGATGACCAGAGGGCCCAGGATGTTGGGCATGATATGGCGGAAGATGATGCGCAGATGGCTGGCCCCCACTGCCCGCGCCGCCAGGACAAAATCCTGCTCGCGGATGGAGAGGACCTGCCCTCGGGCCAGGCGGGCCGTGCCCATCCAGGCGGTCAGACCGATGCCGATGAAAATGAAGAGCATCCCGCCGAAGCGCTCGTCAATCTTGTTCATCGCATAGGCAAAGGTCCCGGGCTCGCTCTGGGCGAAGGTGGACCGGAAAAACGCCATCATCAGGATGATCAGCAGCAGACTGGGGAAGGCGTACATCAGGTCCACGAAGCGCATCATAATGTTATCCACCCACCGGCTGAAATAGCCCGAGACCAGGCCATAGACGGTTCCCACCAGTAACGCGATGATGGGCCCGACAAAGGCAACAGAAAGGGAAATCTGGGTGCCGTAGATCAGGCGGCTCAGCATGTCCCGCCCCACGTAATCCGCTCCGAGCGGGAACTTATCCGAGATGACCGCGTAGGGTTTCATCATCGGGAAAATGCTCAACATCCAGGCAGGAACCGAGTTGGCCGCGGGGCGGTCCTGCACATCGTATGGGTACGGCGCGATGTATTTGGCGAAGATGGCGGTCAGGGTCAACAGAATAACCAGGGTGCCCCCCAGAATTGCGGCTCTGTTACGGGTCAGCCGATACAGGGCTTATCATATTGGATTTGGATGGTAAGGTGAACACAGAGGGTTGGGAGCACGTTTCCGATTTCACCGATAGGCATCACCTCCCTTCCAGAAAGTAGTGCCGGAGGGCTTCATCCCAGAAGAACACCTGCCCGTCCTTCACGACGACCACCTTATCCCACTGAGCCTCTCGCTGGGCTTCCTCGTCCACCCCCAATCCGGCCGCTACGGGAATGGTCGGAAAGCCAGCCTTCCGGAGGAGAGCCGCCCGGCGCCCCGCCCGCGCCACGTCCCCTCTATCCACCACACTGGAAACTTCCACCGCCAGCCAGACCTCCGGATGCTCCGGATGGTCGCGCAGGCGGCCTTTCAACAACAGGTCTAACCGGAATACCTCCTTCACCTCTTCCCAGGCCAGGTGGGCCTCCAGGTCGTCCTCCACTGTCCGCAGCGGAACGACCTGGACCTTCCGGAGGACATGGCCAAAGTATGCGTACGGCTGTTCCCGATATTTCATCTCCAGGAGGGTGCCTTTGATGTCCCCGACCGTTCCCTCCAGTCGCCGCAGCCCCTCCGTCAGGATTTGAGCCACCTCGGTCAGGTCTTTCAGTTGCGCAGTATTGCGCTGGATGGCTTCCCAAACGGCCTGAATCTGGAGATTGGTCTGCTGCTGGGCCTCTCGGAGTTCCTGAATCTGGAGGGTGGTCTGCCGCTGGGCCTCCACCAGTTCCTGGACGGTGGCCTCCAGGCGGGAGAGACGATCTTCCACGCCGGCCAGCCGCTCTTCGTAGCGCTGCTGGACTTCCCGCAGTTCCCGAATCTGGAGGGTGGTCTGCCGCTGGGCCTCTACCAGTTCCTGGACAGTGGCCTCCAGCCGATCCAGCCGCGCCTCCACGCTGGTCAGCCGCTCCTCATGCCGCCGCTGGACCTCCACCAGTTCCTGAATCTGGAGGGTGGTCTGATACTGGGCATCCCGCAGTTCCCGGATTGCCTCCGGCAGGGAGAGCAACTCCGGGGGCAGCACCACCTGGCGGACGCGCGCCAGCCACTCCGGGCGCTCCTCCAGCACCCGGAGCAGGTCCTCCCAGGTGATTTCGGCTACTTGAGCGGTTGGCGTATGCATTGCTCCTCACATCAAGCCCGGGCCGGCCGGTTACCCCAATGGTGTCCACATTGGGGAGAAGAATGTAACACAGGCCGCCAGGCTGGTAAGGGCCTGCGATTCTCTTTATGCAGGCTAACAGCCTGCGCTACAGAAAAAGTTAGTGCCGTTGGGCCGGTTACCCCAATGGTGTCCACATTGGGGAGAAGAATGTAACGCAGGCCGCCAGGCCGGTAAGGGCCTGCGATTCTCTTTATGCAGGATGCAGGCTAACAGCCTGCGCTACAGAAAAAGTTAGTGCCGTTGGGCCGGTTACCCACCCAGTATCTCCGGAACAATCTCATCCCACAGGGAAACTCTTCCGTCCTCAAATACCACGACCCGCTCCGTTCGGGCGATTTCCACCGCTTCCGGGGAAACGTAAACACCACCCACCGCCGGGACCGCCGGGAATCCGGCCTTCCGCAGGAGAAAGGCCCGTTTTCGCGCCCGGCGAATGTCATCTTTGTCCACGGCGAAGGAGATTTCCATCGCCAGCATCACTTCGGGCCGCTGAGGATGGTAGCGGAGCCGCCCCGAAACCAGGAGGTCCAGCGGGATGAGTTCCTCCATTTCCTCAGGCGTCAGATATTGCTCCAGGATGTCCTCCACATCTATCGGCGTTATCACCCGGATGGAGCGCAGGAGGCGGCCAAAATATGCGTGGGCCTTTTGCCGATATTGCATTTCCAGGTAGAAGCCCTTCATCCGGGCCATATCCGTGCTGAGCGTCCGGAGCGACTCGGCCATCGCGTTCACCGATTGAACCAGTCCGCTAACGGCCGCTTCCAATCCCCGAATATGGGAATTCGTCTGCTCCAGAATCTCCCGCAGTTCCCGAATCTGGAGGGTGGTCTGCTGCTGAACCTCCCGCAGTTCCTGAATCTGGAGAGTGGTCTGCTGCTGAACCTCCCGCAGTTCCTGAATCTGGAGGGTGGTCTGCCGCTGGGCCTCCACCAGTTCCTGGACGGCGGCCTCCAGGCGGGAGAGGCGGTCTTCCACGCCGGCCAGCCGTTCCTCCATGCCGGCCAGCCGCTCTTCGTGGCGCTGCTGGACTTCCCGCAGTTCCCGAATCTGGAGAGTGGTCTGGTGCTGGACCTCCACCAGTTCCTGAATCTGGAGGGTGGTCTGATACTGGGCATCCCGCAGTTCCCGGATTGCCTCCGGCAGGGAGAGCAACTCCGGGGTCAGCACCACCTGGCGGACGCGCGCCAGCCACTCCGGGCGCTCCTCCAGTATCCGGATCAGGTCCTCCCAGGTGATTTCGGCTGTCTCAACGCCCCCCTCGTGTCGGAACATCTTCTATCTCCTCACAGCATCATTCGCATCGGTTGCAGGGTTCGGGTGAACGGATTCAGAACCAGACCGAGAATCTCCAGCGTCACGGTGCCCAGGAGAGGTTCGTCTCCCGGCTCCCCCAGAACAACAGGCGTATGCCCTTCTCCCTGGGGGAGGATGATGTAGCATTCTCCAACCCGACGTTCTACGGTCGTTCCATCGGCCAGGGTGAATACTGCTGTCCGGCGGGGCGAGAGCCCAATGGTCGGCCAAATGTCATATGGCACCAGAGTGTAGGTGGCGCCGCTATCCACCAGGAAGCGGACCTCCGCCTCCTTCCCCGCCGGCCCCCGAACAACGCCGTTCACAAAAACCAGCCCCATCTCCTCCGTCTGCGTCTGCCGTCCATAGTCTGTGGTCTATGGTCTGTGGTTACACCCGATAGCACGCCACCCAGTGGCCCGGCTTCACCTCCCGGTACTCCGGGTCCGCCTCATAGCAGACGTCCATCGCCACCGGACAGCGGGTATTGAAGTTGCAGCCCTTCGGCGGATTGGCCGGGCTGGGAATTTCGCCCTTCAGAATGATGCGCTGCCGCTTCTCCTCAATCTCCGGGTCCGGAACCGGCACCGCGCTCATCAGCGCCTGGGTGTACGGATGGAGCGGGTTCAGGTAAATCTCGTCCCGGTCGGCCAACTCCACGATTTTGCCCAGGTACATCACCGCCATCCGGTCGCTGATGTGGCGGACCATGCTCAGGTCGTGGGCGATGAAGAGGTAGGTGAGCCCGAACTGCTCCTGGAGTTCCTCCAGCAGGTTGACCACCTGGGCCTGGATGGAGACGTCCAGCGAGGAGATGGGTTCATCGCAGACAATCAGGTCGGGATTGAGGGCGAGCGCGCGGGCGATGCCGATACGCTGCCGCTGGCCACCGGAGAACTCGTGGGGGTAACGGTTCACGAAGTACGGGTTCAGCCCGACCACCCGCAGCAATTCCTGGACCCGCTCCTCCTTCTCCTTGCCCCGGGCGACGCCGTGGACTTCCAGCGGCTCGGCGATGATGGCGCCTACGGTCATCCGGGGGTTCAGGGAGGCGTAGGGGTCCTGGAAGATGATCTGCATCCGGCGGCGCATCCGGCGCAGTTCGCCGCCCTTCAGTTTCAGGATGTCCACCCCGTCAAAGATGATTTCGCCGGAGGTCGGCTCATAAAGGCGCAGGATGGTGCGCCCGACGGTGGTTTTCCCGCAACCGGTCTCGCCCACCAGCCCCAGCGTCTCGCCCTTGTAGATGTCAAAACTGACGTCATCTACGGCCTTGACATCCCCGATGTGCCGCTGGAAAATGACCCCACGGGTGATGGGGAAGTACTTTTTCAGATGGATGACCTGGACCAGAGGGACTCGTTCGGCGGCCATTATCGGCTCCTCCCTGCAATCTCTTCCCAGCGCCAGCAAGCGACCAGATGATTCGCCCCGTCCGCCTCTTTGAGAGACGGCCGCTCTTCCACACACCGGTCCACCGCATACGTACAGCGGGGGACAAAGGGACAGCCCGGCGGCAGGTCAATCAGGTCAGGCGGGAGGCCGGGGATGGAGATCAGTTTGGTCCCCGGCGCCTCGTCCAGCCGGGGCAGCGACCCCAGGAGGCCCATCGTATAGGGGTGGCGGGGCCGCTTGTAGATGTCCTTGACGTTGCCCCGCTCAATGATGAACCCGGCGTACATCACGTTGATCCGCTGGGCCAGCCGGGCCACCACCCCCAGGTCGTGGGTGATCCACATCACCGCCATGCCCAATTGCTCCTGGAGCCGCTTCACCAGGTCAATGATCTGAGCCTGGATGGTGACATCCAGCGCGGTGGTGGGCTCGTCGGCGATGAGGAGTTTGGGGTTGCAGGAGAGGGCCATAGCGATCATCGCCCGCTGGCGCATCCCGCCAGAGAACTGGTGGGGATAGTCATCCAGGCGGGTCTTCGCCTCTGGGATGCCCACCATTGTTAACAGTTCCTCGGCCCGCTCCCGGGCCTGCTTATCGTCCATCCCCTGGTGGAGTTTGAGGGCTTCCATTATCTGGAAGCCGATGGTGAAGACGGGGTTAAACGAGGTCATCGGGTCCTGGAAGACCATCGCGATCTCCGCCCCGCGCACGTGGTGCATCTCGGCCTCGCTCAGTTTGAGGAGGTCGCGCCCGTCAAACCAGACCTCGCCGCCCTCAATCTTCCCCGGGGGGCTGGGGATGAGGCGCATAATGGAAAGGGCGTGGACGCTCTTCCCGCATCCGCTCTCGCCGACCACGCCCAGAATCTCTCCCTCCTCCATTGTGTAGGAGATTCCATTGACGGCATGGACAACCCCGTCCTGGGTGTAGAAACGGGTGACCAGGTTTCTGACGTCCATCAAGATGGCCACAAAGACCCCTTGTTGATGAGGAATATCCGGTTATGCAACTCGCATCAACAGAAGGTCATACCGCCACAGCAGCAGGCTGCCGGAAGCGAAAAACGGGGCGGCAAAAACGGGTTCAAAGGAGTATCTGGGGCTGGGGTTCGGGTTATTGCGCCAGGCAGAAGAGATGGGAGAGGATTGGGCAGCAACGCGCCGGATCATTCGCCGCCATACGCGCGGAAGCGGGCTTGCGTGGCCCCAGCGGTCTCGCAGAGATTGAGCAATCAGAATATCCAGTGCGTCCATCTATCCCTGTGTCGGCTCACGTCAACTCATACACCACGCCGCGCCGGGGCTGCCACTCCAGCAGGTGCTCTTTCAACGCCTCCCGGCCATAGTGGAGTCGGGACTTGACGGTCCCCTCCGGCACTTCCAGAATTTCGGCGATCTCTTTCAGGCTCAGGCCTTCCAGATAGTAGAGCACAATCACGACCTGCTGAGGGAGGGGAAGGGCGCGGATGGCCTCCCGGACCTTCTCCTGGATTTCCCGCTCCTCTACCGTCCCTTCTACGCGGAAAGGAGCGGTCCAGCGCTCTACCAGTTTGCCCAGCAGGGCGGACCAGCGGTGCCGGTGGTTCACCCAATCGCAACTCAGGTTAATGGCCACCCGGTAAAGCCAGGGGCCCACCGGAGCATCTGTACGGATACGGTCGGCGTGGGTGAGGAGCCGGATGAAGCATTCCTGGAGAATGTCTTCAGCGGCTCCCTGGTCCCGGGTAATCGCCAGGGCGGTGCGGAAGATGGGGGTTTTGTACCTCTCGTATAACTCGGCCAAGGCGGCCGTTTCTCCCCGACGTAGCCGGGCGACCAGCACACCGTCCGGGACAGCCGATGGATCGGAATTTTGAGATTCCATATATAATACCGCGTTGAGAGGCAAAGGTTCAAATCCCGTTTGGGGATTAGGTGAAGAGGGATTTTACGGCGGCCTTTGGCCGCCGCAACCCTGCCGTTCCATCCGATTATCGGGATAAAGCAATTCAAGTATACCACACCTTATGGAACGACGCAACCAGGGGTTTTGCGCTGTTCCTCCTCGGCCTCGGGGATTGCCCCTCCCCCCTGCCCCCCATAGGCGTTAACTTAAGGCTGGCTTCGGCTCTCCGCTTCCCGCCGCCTCGGGCGCCGATGGGAAATCGGCCTCCCCTGGGGGCAACCGCGAGGGTTGCCCCTACGCTTCGCGCCGGGCGTCAACCTGCGTTGACGCCCTTCTCAGGAGGTTGGCGAAGGCCGACCTTGTTGCGAACGAAGTGAAGAGACCCGGCCGAAGGCCCAAAGAGGCTGGCTTCAGTCAGCGCCCGAGGCGGCGACCCAACTGGCGCAGCCCCTTAAGTTAACGCATATGGGGGGAAGGGGTGGGGTGAGGGCCGGAATGGGCATCCCCCGCTCCCCGAAAAACCTACACTTGTCAGAGATTGCTTAAAAAGTCGAGGCAAGGCAATAAACCACCAAGACACAAAGGCACAAAGGGTCTAAAGGGTGAAAAAAGCGAGAAACTTTTCCGTTTCTTGGTGTCTTTGTGCCTTCGTGGTGACTTTCTAAACACCCTCTGTCAGAGGGGTGGGGCCCCCTCCTGGCCGCAGGCCCAGGGGAGAGGGGGCCAGGGGGTGAGGGCAATGACCGGGCGGGCAATAAAACATCCGTTCCCCCATCGCGGCCTATCCAAACCCGCCGCCCCCGCCGCCTCCACCTCCGCCGCCTCCACCTCTGCCGCCTCCACCGCCGCCGCCGAAGCCGCCGCTCCAGCCGCCACTGCGGGAGGGGGACGGAGCACTGACAAAGACGCTGCCGGCGGTATCCAGCATAGAACCCAGACCCCGTGAGAAAGCATCCAGCGAAGCCCCCAAGCCCCCGCTGATGCTGTCCAGCGAGGGCAGCCCGCCCGGCGCGCCCACGGGAGACGGAGCCGCCAGGCCCGGCCCTCGTCCAACCGTAGCATACGCCGGACGGCCATAGGAAACCGGAGACGGGATGTACCAGACCGGCATCGGCGTCCCCTCCACCTGGGCGAACCGCCGGACCCAGGTGCGGTCAATCCCGAACGCGATGGCGTAGGGCAGGTATTTCTCAAACTGGTCGGTGGCCTCCCGGACGTCGGTGTACTTTTCCATCTCTTCCAGGTAGCGTTTGAAGGCCCGCCACCAGGCCGCCTCCTCGGCCCCCTTGCGGGTTTTGACCGGCATATGTCGCCCGGCAACTATCAGGGCCACCGCCGTCAGCCCCAGACCCACGAACGGGCAGACCGCCGCGCCGGTCGTCTCCAGCAGCGGGCCGCCAATACACGCCCCTCCGATGAACACCAGAACCAGCATCACGACTCCCAGGCCGGTGTAGCGGGAACGGACTTTCTCCGGCGAGGTCTGGAAATAGCCCCGCCGGACCAGTTGTTCGTAGATTCCTTCCTGGATTTTGGGAACGGCTGTATAGAACTTGTTTTTCAACTCCGCCAGGCGGCGTTCTCCCTTCCGGCCCACCAGCCGGTTCAGCAGAATCCTCTCATACGGCAGCAGGTCGTCGTCCGGCTTGTCCGTCCGGCGGAAGATGAAGTCCGACGAAGTGGTTAGAACGCCGCGCGTGGCCCGCTCCTCAATCTGCAGGTATCCCCGCCGGGCCAGGTCCACCAGCGTCGCCAGGATGTCCTGCATGTCGGCCTTCTCGTCCACCAGCGCGCCCGCCACCCCCGGCGGCGCATCCGAGGGCGGCTCCGTCAGGTAGTCGGTGGGCAGTTTCACCACCGGGTCCCGACCCCGCAGGTACCAGAGCAGGAGCACCAGCAGCGGCCCCCCGACGGTGAAGAGACCGCCCAGGAGCCCCAACCCCAGGTTCATCATCGGCTTTGCGTCCTCCGCGATCTGCCAGGCCGACGCGCTCCCCGCCACTACCCCGTGGGGGAACTGTACCCGCACCTCCATCTCCTGCCCCGGGTCCAGAACCTCCTGCGCCTCAAAGACCACCGTATTCGTCCCGATGCCGGAGACGGTCGCCTGAGCGAAGTAGGCCGCCGCCTTCTCCGCCGCTGCCCCCTCCGGCAGCCGCACCGTCACCCGGGAGGCCTGCACCGGGAAACTGCGGTCGGGGAAAATCGCCTTCCACCACAACTGGTCGCCTCCCTCGTAGTAGCGCAGGCCGCCATGAACCAGGTAGCGGACAACGTAGGTGTGGCGGGAGTTAGATCGCGGCGCAGGCATCTGCCACCGAATCCGGTACTCCCCCTTCTCTTTGCTGACGGAGACCTGGCAGGGTTGCCCGTCTTCCCAGACCCGAACATCGCTGATGGAGGTCAGGCGGCTGGCTGGAATGGCCCGGTAGCCGTAGGTGAACGTCCCGGAGGTAAAGAGAATCACCTGGGTCTCCTGGACCAGGAAATCTCCGCTCTCCAGGACGGTGATCTCCACATCCAGCCGCTCCCAGATGAAGGTCTTGGATTGGGCAGAGGCGGGAGCAGGGAGCAGGAAGCAGGAAGCAAGAAGCAAGAGGCAGGAAGCAAGAAACAGGAGGCAGGAGGCAAGAGGCAAGAGGCAGGAAGCAGGGGGCAGGACGCGAAAGGCAAGAAGCCTGGAAAGATGTGCGCGGGTCATATTTCCTCCCTAAATTCACAGGCGGTGTCCGGCAGTTCCTCCGGAGGGTCGCGGCCCGGCGGGTTTGCTCCACCCGCCCCGTGCGGCAGAGAAGAGCCTGATCCATCCATACTGTATACGTTCATCCGGCTCAAAAGTTGCGGGGAGTGTCCGACCGTTCTGTTACTCCTCCGCTTCCCAAACGCTATCCTTATCCCTCAGCATCACCACATAATGAAACCCGTCCGGCCCCAATTTGCGGAGCAGGCGGTTCATGATCGCCTGTACGTTGTCGTATGGGCCGGCGACATAGAGCGGCTTTCCCTCGGGGCCGCCCAGAGGGATCGGGACATCACAGGCATCCGGGTTCGCTTCCCCCAGCACCAACATCGCGTCGGCGGAATCCGGGTGGGGGCGAAAGCCCAATTCGGCGGCGTAGTGGGTTGCCTCCCGGATAATCTTCGCTGCCAGGTTCAGGTCGGCCTTTTTCATCGCCTGCCTCTCCTCAATCCGGGATCGGAGTTGCCGTTCGTACTCCCGCCGGGAAGGGAACAGGCGGGCGAAGCCGTCCTTGACCCCCAGACAGGCCAGGTCTATCAGAAATACTCCCGCCGCGACCTGTCCGTCCGGCGCCTGACGGGCCACCACGATCTGGGTGAGTTGCGTCGTGTCCTGCCAATTCTCGGAGACCAGACACTCCAGCAGCGGCCACTGACCGGATTCCCGAAGGATTTGGCGGGGACTTTTGGAAGCAACGGTCGCTATGGCCCGGCGCTTCTCCTTCTCCCGCTCCGCTTTCTTTTTCAAAGCGCGCCGCTGCTTTTTGACTTCGCTGGGTTTTCCCATCATCGTCCTCAGAACTCTCATCACGCAAGCGCAAGATGAATCACGTCATGTGCAACTTGATTTTCTGAAGACATTTGCGACCGGTCAAGCGTTGCGGCCAGATTGCCCCTCCCCCTTACCCCCTCCCCACCGCCGCTACGCGGCGTGGGGAGGGGGAGAGATGGTGGGGTTTGTGGGCGGCGAAGCCGCCGCCAACCCCCCTCAGTTCTCCCCCTCCCCGCGCCGCACAGCGGCAGCGGGGAGGGGGACAGGGGGCATATGCGTTAACTTAAGGGGCTGCGCCAGTTGGGTCGCCGCCTCGGGCGCTGACTGAAGCCAGCCTCT
>CALDFY010000364.1 GCA_937942115.1 uncultured Anaerolineae bacterium
TTCGGCCGCCGCAAAACCCTTCCCCTTCCCCCCTTCCCCAAGCGCGGCGATGGGGGAGGGGGATAAAGGGGGGTGGGGGCAAATGTTCGCACCATCGGGCGAAAAGCCCCTGGCTCCGATGCGAAGCCCCCGAAGGGGGCTTCCGGATAGCCCGTCAGGGCTTTGTCATCTGAGCCCGCCGCTTTAGCGGCGGGCGGAAGTGGGCATCCCAGCCATCAGGATAGGTAGTTACCGTAGGCGCAAGATAAATCTTGCGCTACTGCATTTCCCCCCAGTTTGTCCCCACGCTGAGGTCTACTTTCAGGGGGACGCGCAGGGGATAGGCGGATTCCATCATCTCCCGCACCAGCGTGGTTACGGTGGAGAGTTCCTCCTGCGGGACCTCCAGGACCAGTTCGTCATGGACCTGAAGGATCATCCGGGCGGAGAGGCCCCGTTCGTGGAGCGCGCGGTGAAGGTTGAGCATAGCCCGTTTGATGATGTCGGCGGCGGAGCCCTGGATGGGCGCGTTGACAGCCTCCCGCTCCGCCCGGCGCCGGGCCTGTTCCTGGGCCGGGGAGGCGCTCTGGAGGACCGGGAAATACCGCCGTCGGCCCAGAAGGGTCTCCACGTACCCCTGGTTCTTGGCCTGGGCCAGAGTTCGCTCCAGGTACTCCCGCACCTTCGGGAAGCGCCCGAAGTAGTGGGCGACGAAGTTCTCGGCCTCCATCTGGGGGATGCCCGCGTCCCGCGCCAGCCGCCCGACGCTCATGCCGTAAATCAGGCCAAAGTTGACCTGCTTGGCAAAGCGGCGCTGTTCGGGGGTGACCTGGTCTATGGGAATGTCAAAAATCGCCGCCGCGGTGGAGGCGTGAATATCTTCCCCTCGCCGGAAGGCGGCGACGAGGCCCGGGTCGCCGGAGATGTGGGCGAGAACCCGCAGTTCAATCTGGGAGTAGTCGGCGCCCAGGAGCACCCAGCCCGGCCGGGCGACGAAGGCCCGCCGGACCTGCCGCCCCAGCGGGGAACGGATAGGGATGTTCTGGAGGTTCGGGTCGCTGGAGGAAATCCGTCCGGTGACCGTCCCGGTCTGATGGTACGACGTGTGCAGGCGCCCGGTGACCGGGTTCACCAGCGCGGGCAGCGCGTCCACGTAGGTGGACTTCAGTTTCGCCAGTTCCCGGTGCTCCAGGATGAGGTCCACGATGGGGTGCGCGCCCCGCAGGGAGTCCAGCACCTCCGCCGTCAGCGAGTAGCGGCCGGTGGAGGTCTTGGGGACGCCTTTGGTCGGGAGTTTCAGGACGCCGAAAAGGACCTCCGCCAGTTGGGGGCCGGAGTTGATGTTGAAGGGCATCCCCACCATCCCCTGAATCCGCTCCTCCAGTTCGGCCATCCGCGCGCCCAGTTCGGCGGACATCCGCGCCAGAAAGGCGGTGTCCAGCGCGACGCCCGTCATCTCCATCTCCATCAGGACCTCCACCAGCGGGAGTTCCATCTCCACAAAGAGGTCCCAGTGGCCCTTCTGGCGCAGTTCCGGCGCCAGGACCCGGACCAGCCGGTGGGTCATATCCACGTCGGCGGCGGCGTAGGCGGCGACGTCCTCTATCTCCACCTCGGCCATCGTGACCTGCTTGCGCCCGGAGCCGATGAGGTCCTGGATGTTGGTCATCTCCACGCCCAGCCGGATGAAGGCCAGGCTCTTCAGGCCCAGGTTGTGGCTGGCGGGGTCGCAGAGCCATTCGGCGATCATCGTGTCAAAGGCCAGGCCGCGCACCCGAATCCCGTGGCGGGCCAGGACGGTCATGTCGTATTTGGCGTGGTGGGCCTGCTTGGGGAGACGGGGGTCCTCCAGCAGGGGCCGGACGGCTTCCAGGACCCGCTCCCGGGGGAGTTGACGGCCCCGGCGATGGCCGACGGGGATATACCAGCCCTCTCCCTCCCGGTCGGTGAAGGCCAGGCCCACCAGGTCAGCGCGCATCGGGTCTTCGGAGGTGGTCTCGGTGTCAAAGGTGACGGCGGGGGCACGGGCCAGTTGTGCCACCAGCGCGGCCAGTTCCTCTGGCTCCCGGACAATGTGGGGGACGGTCGGGACAGCGCGGCGGGCGGGCTTCTCCGGCCCGGGCATCTCAAAGAGGGAGAGTTGGGTGGGACGGGAGGGAGGCTCGCCACTCCGCTCCGCTTCGTGGCTTACTACGAACGGGAGGCGGTCCAGAAGGGAGCGGAATTCCAGTTGCCGGAAGAGTTCGGTCACCCGGGCCCGGTCGTAGTTGCGGACGGTGCACTCCTCCAGGTTCAACCGGACCGGCAGGTCGGTGCGGATGGTCGCCAGTTGCTGGCTCATAAAGGCCGCGTCCCGGTTTTTCTCCAGCGCCTCCCGGTAGCGGGGCGGCGTCACCTCATCCAGGTGGCGGTAGATTTCCTCCAGGGAGCCGTACTTGCGGAGGAGGTCGGTAGCGGTCTTCTCGCCGACGCCGTTCACGCCGGGGATGTTATCCGATTTGTCGCCGACCAGGGCCTTGTAGTCCCGGAGTTGGGCCGGGGAGAGGCCGCCGTAGCGGGCGCGGACGGCCTCTTCGTCGTAGACGGTGCCGTCGGAGAGGCGGCGGCCGGCCAGGAAGACCTTTACGCCCGGCGCAGCCAGTTGGAGGAGGTCCTTGTCGCCGGTGACGATGACCGTTTCCAGGCCCTGCTCCGCCGCCTGCCGGGCCAGGGCGCCCATCAGGTCATCTGCCTCCACGCCGGGGACCTCAAAAATGGGGATGCCGAAGGCCTGGACAATCTGACGGATGCGGTCCATCTGGACGCGCATCTCGTCGGGCATGCGGTCCCGGTGGGCCTTGTAGTCGGGGTAAATCTCGTCGCGGCCGGAGTGCCCCGCGTCAAAGCAGACGGCGATGTAATCGGGCCTCAGTTCCTGGAGGATGTGGAGAAGGGTGGAGGTGAAGCCGTAGGTGGCATTGGTCGGTTCGCCGTCGCGGGTGGCGAAGCCCTCCAGCGGCAGGGCGTGGAAGGCCCGGTAGGCCAGGGCGTGACCGTCTATGAGGACCAGGCGCATGACGCAAGTCGCAGGTCGCAGGGCGCAAGTCGCAGGGCGCTACAACATCCGGCGAATCTCCTCCGCCGTCTCTTTGGCCCGGTGGCGGATCATCCCCAGGGGGACTTTGCCCGCCACCACCACGGAGAGGATGAGGCCTTCGGTGATGGCCAGGGAGTAAAGCAGATATTCGGCGCCCTCAATGCTCTGCTCAAAGCGGAGTTGTTCTTTGCCCAGAATCTGGGCGACGCGCGTGGACGCCCGCCAGGCATCGGCGACCAGGGAGGTCAGGGCGGAGACGCCGTTTTCGCTCATCCGACCCGTATGGGCGACCAGTTCGCCGCCCCGGATCAGGAGGACGGCCTCCGCGCCCACTTCCTGCGCCAGCCGGGACATCAGAGGCAGAACGTCCGGAGGGGCCTCCCCTGCGGGCGCGCGGGCAGGGGCTTCCTCTCCCCGTGTCGGGGCCGTCAGCGGTCGGGCCAGGGCCTGCCGGATACGGTCGGGCAGTTCGGGGAGAAAAAAGGGCTTGGGGAGCGTGCCCTGGATGGAGACATCCGCCAGTTCCGCCGGAATCTCTTCCCCCTCCAGTGGGATGACCATCAGCCGGAGGTCCGGGTGCTCCTGGCGGATGGCGCGTACCAGTTGGGCGGCGGGAAGGTCGGGCAGGCCCATATCCACAATGGCCATCGCGTAGTCGGCGGCGGCGGTGGCCTGCAGGGCCTCACGCCCGCTGGCAGCCACGTCCGCGCGCATGTCCATTCCCTCCAGTTCCTGCCGGAGGAGCGTCGCGAACGCCTCATTCGCATCTACGACCAGAATTCGCTTCATCGGACGACGGACGATGGACGATGGACGATATGCGATACGCGATCAGCGATATGCGATCAGCGAGCCGCGACCTCTGCCTGACTGACGATCACCCGTCGGGTCGCGATATACCAGGAGGAAATGGTTGCCAGACGGTCGGAGGGCGTCATCAGCGGGCCCATCTGAACGCCCTGGACCTTTCGGTCCACGCCGTAGGTATAGACGGGCTGGTAGAGCAGGACGGCGGGGACCTCGTCGGCAAAGAGTTCCTGGAATTCCCGGTAGAGGGCGGCCTGACGGGTCGGGTCCACCGTAATGCGGGCCGTCTCTATGACCTCGCTGATGCGCCGGTGGTCCAGCCCGGCATAGTTCTGCCCGGCAGTGATTTGTGTCTGGTGCCAGAGGGGGTACGGGTCGGGGTTGCCGGGGAGGGCCAGTTCCACCAGCGCGGCCTGGTAGTCCCGCCGTTCCAGTCGGTCCCGCAACTCCAGAGGAGGGACGGCGATGACGCTGGCGTAGACCCCGACCGCCCGCCACTGGCGGGCCACCTCCTGGGCAACGGCTACCTGCACGGGGTCGGTGGAGGAGAGGAGGGTGAAGGAAAAACCCGCCTCTCCCTTTATCCGCACCTGGCCGCCGGGGGGGATTCTCCAGCCGGCCCCGTCCAGCAACGCGGCGGCCTTCTGCGGGTCGTACTCGTAGTGGCGGATGCCCTCGTAGTAGGCCCAGGTCCCGGCCAGAATGGGGCTGTGGGCCACGACCGCCTGCCCCTCCAGTACATCTTCCACCAGTTTCTGTCGGTCCAGGCCGTAGAGAAGCGCCTGTCGGACCTCCTTTTCCTGGAAGAAGGGCAACTCGTCCTTCTTCGCCAGGTTCAGGAAGATGAGCACCTGGTCGGCCAGGGGGGCGGAGTAGAGATTCAGGTCCGCCTCCTGCCGGGCCTGGGGCAGTTCCGAGAGAAGAACCCGACCGACTCCTTCCACCTCCCCCGCCTGGACGGCGCGGAATGCGCTCTGGTAGGACGGGTAGAATCGGAAGCGGATGCCCTCCAGGTATGGCTTGGGACCGTAATATTCCGGGTTCGGCCGCAGGAGGACGGAAGTGATTTCCCCTTCCTGAGTCTCCACTTCCGCGACCTGGAACGGGCCGCTGCCTACAGGCTGAAGGTTAAAGTCCAGGGTTGGCAAGTCGGCGGCCCGGACGCCCTCCAAAAGATGGGCCGGAAGCAACCCGATGGTCGTGTAGTCCAGGAACGGCGCGAACGGTTCGGAGAGGACGAAGCGGACCGTCCGGTCGTCGTCCTTGAAAACCTGGACGGTACGCCAGAGCGCGCCCAGGTCGGAGGGGCCGGGGAAGTCCGGGTCCTGCATCAGCCCGATGGTGAAGAGGACGTCGTCAGCGGTCAGGGGGGCGCCGTCCGGCCAGCGGAGGCCGCTGCGCAGGTGGAAGATGTACGTCAGACCGTCCAGCGTCGTCTCCCATCTCAGGGCCAGGTCGGGCTCCACCTCCCCCCGGGCGTTCATTCGGGTGAGGCCGCTATAGACCAGTGCGCAGAGGTCGCGGTCTACATCATTATAGGCGGCCAGGAGCGGGTTGATGGCGTGGGGGAATCCGGCCACCCCCTCCACATACGTCCCCCCTGGCGCTGGGACGGTGATGGTGGTATACGTGAACGCCAGGTAGACCAGCGTGATGGCCAGAAGGGTGGCCCCGGCGCCGACAAACAGGGCCGGCCAGCGGACGGTTCGGGCCATAGGTGCTTACGCCGGACCGATGACGACGGCGTTGAGGATGGCGATCAGGAAGAAGAGGACGGCCAGGATGATGGTGACGATAAAGAGCGTCTTCTCCACGCCTCGCCGGGTCCGGTAGATGGACGTTTCGCCGCTACCGAAAATGGCGCCCAGCCCGCTGCTGCGGACTTCCAGCAGGATGACGGCGGTGAGCGCGATGCCCAGGATAATCTGGACGATGTACAGGTATGTGCTCATTCCGGAAATCTCCTCCGTTCGGATTCCGATGCCTTTCTATCTGGGCCGCAGGCCGGATGGGTGATTGGAATGGGGTTCTGTGGCGGCGGCTGGAGGCCGCCGCCACAGAACCCCACTGCCGGCCTGCCCGGCCCGGTTTGTGGTATTATAACACGCCCTGGGTTAGAGGCAAGCGAGCCCTACCCTCTCCCCCGCCGCCCATCAGCGTTCACTTGAGGCTGGATTGGGCTCTTCACTTCCCGCCGCCTCGGGCGCCGATGGGAAATCGGCCTCCCCTGGGGGCAACCGCGAGGGTTGCCCCTACGCTTCGCGCCGGGCGTCAACCTGCGTTGACGCCCTTCTCGGGAGGTCGGCGAAGGCCGACCTGGTTGCGAACGAAGTGAAGGGACCCGGCCGAAGGCCCAAAGAGGCTGACTTCAACGCTTGGTGTGAATTGTTATACGCTTGCGAAGTAGGACAGGGAGCAGTAAAATATGGAAAAATCTGCTGCCAGGAGGCTGAAAATGGTAGACATTGAGACCTTCCTGATCACTTTGTTCGTACTGG
>CALDFY010000365.1 GCA_937942115.1 uncultured Anaerolineae bacterium
GGGATGGTTCATTTTCCAACAGAGATCGGTTGACACTTTCTCGCACCTGAAAAAACTCATGCCCCAGCCGACACCGGCTCATGGCCGATCAGTCGCTCTGTCGTTGCGGCCGTTGGCGCCGGCCGGTCACCAGGCACAGGCAAGTCGCTCTTGGGCCAGAGCAACTGCTCCAATGCCTCTGCCAGTGGCAGTGCTTCGCCAATCCCGGCTAATTGTATCGGGCTCTGGCCGGCGCGCTTGCCCCGTTGAAAGGGATGGTGGTTCCAAAACCATTGCAGCAAGGGCAACAACCAGCCGGGCATCCCGCGATGAATCTGCAAGTAGGGTCGGAGCCAACTATGCAACGACTCGGCCAGGCTGGAAGAGCGATGAAACAGGGCCATTGTTTCCCAGAAAGCCTGCGCCGCTGGCCGGAGCGCTGGCGGGAAGTCCTTCTCTATGTCCAGGGCCAACGCCTGACGGTGCAAGTAGGCCCAGCCGATGAAGGAGGCGGTCTCGGCGTCCAGGGCCGCTTGCCAAGAGCTCAGGCTCTGCTCCAACCAGGCCAGGGGCGCTACCAGTTCTTCCAGGTGTTCCAGCAACTTCTGGGCGAAGGACGAGACTTCCTGGACGCCAAGTTCTTGGAGCAGGGTCGCCGCCGCCTCTACGGTGGCCCGGGCTTGCGCCGCAGGGGTCCAGTGGCCTCTGGCGTCTATGGGCTCCAGCGCTTGCCGGACTTCTCCGACCAGCCAGGTGAACCGGTCGTAGATGGCAATGGCTTGCTGCTCTTTGCTCTCGGCCTCTTCCCGCGACCATTCCACCTTCAGCGGTCGCCCCCGCCGACGTTTAGAGGCCTGGGCCTCTCGTTCGGCGCGCCGGACCCGCTCGGCTTCCTGGATGGTGCGGTAGGCGGCCCGTTCCAGCCGCTGGCCCACGCGCCCGGCTTCCCGCAAGAGGTGGAAAAGGTCTGGACGCAGGGGAACCATAAGGCCGGCTTCCCTCACGCCCCCCCCGAATGCCGGTAGCCCCGTCGCTGGCCAGGTCCTGGAATCGGATGCCCCGGGCCTGCAAATCCAGCAAGGCTACCCCCAGGTTGTGCTATCGCGGGCCTCCTCCGGCGCCAGGTGCAGCACCAGGAACGACCGGCCATCCACCACGGTCAGGCAGGGTTGCCGTCCCTGGAAGATTTCGTCGGCTTCAGCCAGGACCGGCAACGGAACCCGGAGGCGGGTGTTGTCATCGGCTGCCGCGTTACCCACCTCTTGGAGGGTCTGACGGATGTGACCCACGGAATATTGGACGCCAAAGAGCAAGTGTAACCCTTGCTGGATGTCCTGGACCGTCCCTTTCAGCAGCGCCAATACCGTTATCGCTCGCTGCAAGAAATGCCGGTCGACCACGATGGCCTGCGCTTGCGGTTGCGGGCCGGGCGGCCGGGGCGCCAAGGCGTTCGTGAGCGCCTGGAGCACCCGGTTGCGCATCTCGTAAAGAAACTGGCGAGAGATGTCGTGGTCAACAGCCAATTGGAATTTGACATCTGAAATCCCAATGGTATAATTCAAATATGAGCACCAAACGAACCTACTTTCGTCGTACAACCCCTCAGCAGCGCCGGCTTCTCTTTGAGGTATGGGAAGCCACGAAGGACGTGGAAGAAGCGTGCCGCCAGGCCCACGTGGGGAAGAGCACGTTCTACTACTGGAAACCCCGCTTTGAGGCCGGCGGGTATGCGGCCCTGGAGAGCTTCCAGAGTTTCGCCCCCAAAGAACCCCGGCAGACGCCGCCTGAAGTCGTGCAACAGGTGATCGCGCTGCGGCGTCAGAATCCCCAACTGGGCAAGCGAAGTATCGCCGACCGGCTGACCCAGGCCAACGGCGGTGTACCGGTGGTGAGTCCCAACACCGTGCGCCGCATCCTCCAGGATACGGGGCTCTGGGAGACCGAAACGGAAACGGCCGAAGCGCCGCCGCCTCCGTCCCCGCCGGTGGTGCGGTATGCCGAGCGGCCCGGGCAGACGGTCAATGCGGACCTGGCTTTTCTGCCGGCGACGCACGAAGCGCAGGCCGGGCTTCCGGCGGTCAGCGGCTCCTCCGGACGGCTGGTCATTGAGCGCCCCCGGGAGGAGGGGAGGGAGGCCTCGTAGCCGGGGCGCATCTTTGAGAACCCTGACCTGGGGTACGCCGAGGCCATGCAGGGCTTCGTAGCGGCTTCCCAGGAAGGTCATGGCGAGCGAAGCGCAGCCACCGGTGCGCAGCCGTCCCAACCGGTAACAGAAGGGGCAGACCGGGCCGACCCGGAAGCGGAACGGCGAGCGCTGAGACGCCAGGAGGCGCAACTGCGGGAAGAACGGCGACCGATTCGGGAGCGCCGCCGACAGGAAGATGCGGCCTGGCAGGCGCTACGGGCCGAGCGGAACGCCCAGAAGCCAGCCGACCCTGCCCCTTCAGAGGCCGGGACGAGCCGGTCATCGGGGACGCCTCCGGATCGGGATGAGGAGTGGCGAGCCCTGTGCCGGCAGCGCCGGGAGACCCTGGCGAAACGGCGGGAAGAGGATGCGCTTTGGCGTCAACAGCGGCAGGCCTTGCGCCAGGCGTTGGCGGCGCTGCCAGTGGTGACGGCCTGGGTCGCCGTCCTGGTCATCATAGACAACTGCACCCGGCAGTGCCTGGGCTTACCGCTGTTTGTGGTCGGGCCAAACGTCACTGCCGAGATGGTGGTGGAGGCGTTGCGGTTGCTCCTGCCTGCCGAGTTGCAATTTCTCATCTCCGACCGGGGGGTGCATTTTACCGCCCAGGTGTTTGAGCAACTGATGCAGGAACTCCACATCCTGCACGTTTTCATTGCTCGGCACCGGCCGCAGTCCAATGGGATTGCCGAGCGGTTTATACGCACCCTCAAGGAGTGGCTGGCCGATAAATCCTGGCAATCGCCGGAGGAGCTGGTGGCCCTGTTGAAAGAATTCCTGGAGTGGTACAACCAGCGGCCGCATCAGGGATTGCCCCGGCCGGGGGTTTCGCCCAACGAATATGCCTATCAGCTCCGCCAGGCGTTGCTCACGGGTAGCCCGCCCACTCCAACACCCTCTTGACCATTACAGAAACTGGCGAGAGACGTTGTAGACGCGGGCCAGCTCGGTTGCTCGTCCCCAGGGGCGTTCAGGAATCGGGGTCAGTAACTCCATCGCCAATGCGATGCGAGTTGACAAATCGATCTCCGGTCGGTTATACTGTGGCATTGGGCCCTCCTTTTCAGGCTATGTTTTGATGATGACCGTATTTTCCCCGAAAAGGAGGCCCCTGGCAAGTGTGAGTTGTTAAAGTGTCAACCGATCAGTGAACCATCCCCAAATGTCTTCAGAAAATCAAGTTGCACATGACGTTCATGAACCAGCGAATCAGAGAATCAGCGGGCCGCTGATTCTCTGATTCTCCAATTCCGTGATTCCGATGACCATCGCCCTGTTCCCGATGCTGGAATTCCTTCACGGCCTGGCCTTCTTCGTGCTGGGCCTCTTTATCCTTTTCGCCCTCCCCCGCATCGGGCGCGCCAGTGTCATCTGGCCGATGCCGCTGCTGGCCCTCTTCGCCTTCGGCGAGGCCCTGATCGCCTGGGACCCCGTGCTGGCCCCCGCGTTCGGCCTGCCCTCCGCCCCGGCGGGCCGTCCCTCTCTTTTCCCCAGCGGGCTGCGGGCCGTCCCGGCCGTCATCGCCTACTGGGCCCTGCTGGCCGTCGGCCTCTCCGCCCTCCGCGCCGCCGACCGGCCCCCTACCCTCGCCTGGCCGCTGGCCATCCTGGCCCTCTCCCTGGTCGGCCTGGCCGCGGCTGTAGCCCGGGTCGGCGCCGAACGGGCCGCCCCCTGGGCGGACGTCGCTGCCCGCTTCGGCCTCGCCCTCCCCGGCGGTCTGCTGGCCCTTCGCTCCTACCGGCGGCCCATCCCACCCGGCGCGCCGCCCGTCTTCCGCACCGCCGAACGGTCCCTGCGCCGCGTGAGCATCGCCCTCGTCGCCTTCGGCCTCCTGGCCGGCGCCCTCCATCCCACCTTCTCCCTCCTGGGCCACCGGACGCCCGCCGTTCTCTCCCCTGTCCTCTCCGCCCTGCTGACCCTCTCCGGGAGCGTCATCCTCTCCGGACTTATCCAGACCCTCAACACCGTCCAGACCCGGGTGGAGGAGTGGCTGGAGGAGGTCCGGCAGGCCCAGGCCCTGGCCGCCGACCGGGAACGGATCAGCCGGGAACTCCACGACGGCATCATCCAGTCCATCTACGCCGCCGGGCTGATGCTGGAGGGCGTCCAGGCAACCATCCCTGAAGACCCGGCCGCCGCTCAGGCCCAACTGAATCGGGTCCTTCAGAGCCTCAACCGGACCATCCAGGACATCCGGCGCTACATCTTCAACCTTCAGGGCGGCTTTCCCCCATCCGACCTGGTCGGCGAACTGGAAGCCCTGCTGCAGGACTTTCGCATCAACACCCTGCTGGAGACCCGGTTCACCGTCTCCGGCGAGGAGCGGGCGGTGAGCGCCGAACAGCGACAGCACATCCTCCAGATTGTGCGCGAAGCGCTGGCGAACGTCGCCCGCCATGCCCACGCCCGCCGGGTGGACGTCCGCCTCACGTACAACATCCGCACCCTTCAACTCCGCATCGCCGATGACGGCGTGGGTTTCGGGATGACGCCGACCGTCACCGGGCAGGGCCTGCGGAACATCCGCGAACGGGCCCGCCTGCTGGACGGCACCTTGGATATAGACAGTGCCCCCGGCCAGGGAGTCACCATCACCCTGACCGTCCCGCTGAAAGGAGGAGCGTGACCCTCCGCATCCTGATTGTGGACGACCACGAGGTGGTCCGGCTGGGCCTGCGGGCCCTTCTGGACCGTCATCCCGATTTCACCGTGGTGGACGAGGCCGGTACCGCCCGAGAAGCAATCCAGAAGGCCCTCCTCCACCGCCCGGACGTCGTCGTTATGGACATCCGGCTTCCCGGCCGCAGCGGCATAGACGCCTGCCGGGACATCGTCTCCCAGTTGCCCGATACCCGCGTGATTATGCTCACGTCGTACGCCGAAGACGAACTTCTCTTTGACGCCATTGAGGCCGGCGCCTGCGGCTACGTCCTCAAACAGGTCGGCAGCGACGACCTGATCCGGGCCATTGAGGCCGTCGGGCGGGGCGAGGCGCTGCTGGACCCCGCCGTCACCCGGCGGGTCCTGGAGCGGGTGCGGGAGGCGGCCCGCAGGGACGAAGTCGCCGCCTTCGCCGAACTGACGGAGCAGGAACTGCGGGTCCTGGCCCTCGTCGCCGAAGGGAAGACCAACCGGGAAATCGCCCACGCCCTCTACCTGGGCGAAGGAACGGTCCGCAACTACGTCAGCAGTATCCTGAGCAAACTGGGCGTGACCAACCGGGCCGAGGCCGCCGCCTTCGCCGTCCGGCACAACCTGAAAGAGTACCTCCGTTCGCGGAAGGGGTAAAAGGACGCAGATCAACGCAGTCTCCGCCCGCCGCTAAAAGCGGCGGGCTCAGGTACCCAAGCCCTGACAGGCTATCTGAAAGCCCCCGAAGGGGGCTTCGCATCGGAGCCAGGGGCTTTTCGCCCAATGGTGCGAACATTTGCCCCCAC
>CALDFY010000366.1 GCA_937942115.1 uncultured Anaerolineae bacterium
TTATCAGATAACGTCATGTGCAACTTCAATAAACCGACCTCTACGGAGCGGCGTTTTGTCCCCTCCTCATCCCCCTGGCCCCCTTCTCCTCCCCGCTTTGCGGGGAGGAGAAGGGGGTGAAAAGGTGGGGTTTGTGGGCGGCGGCGAAGCCGCCGCCCACAAACCCCACCTTTTCACCCCCTTCTCCTCCCCGCTTTGCGGGGAGGAGAAGGGGGCCAGGGGGATGAGGAGGGGACAAAACGCCGCTCCGTAGAGGTCGGTTTATTGAAGTTGCACATGACGTGCTTTGTCATCTGAGCCCGCCGCTTCAGCGGCGGGCGGAAGTGGGCATCCCAGCCATCGGGGGTGGTAGTGATGTCAAAACTGCAATTCCCCCCTCGCCCGCCGCTCCTGGGGCCAGAGGGCGTAGTACAGAAACCGGTGGAGCGGCGTCTCCACCCCGGCGGCCTCCCCCAGCCGCACCACCGCGCCCACCAGATAGTCCAGTTCGGAGGGCTTCCCAGCGGCGATGTCCCGCTGCATGGAGGTCGTCCCTTCCGGGGGCATGCCGTCTATCAGGGCCAGGGTGCGCGCCGGGGCATCATCGGGCAGGCGGACGCCGCGCGCCCGCCCGACGGCGAACGCCTCGGCGATGGCGTCCTCCAGCATCCGGCGGAGGGGAGGGACGCTGCGCAGGACGCCCACCGGTGCCCGGGTCACCGCACCCAGACCGGCGAAGGGGGCGATGAACAGGAATTTCTCCCAGAGGGCGACATGGATGTCGGCAGGGATTTCGGCCCGGACTCCGGCCCGCTCAAAGGCGGCCCGCAGCCGCTCCGCGCGCCCGCTGGGGCGGCCGTCCAGTTCGCCGAAGGCCACGTAGGGCTCCATCCCGCCGTGGCGGACGCGGCCTGGCTGCGGGACGGTGCTGATGATGCGGCAGAGGCCGCCCAGCACCCGCTCCCGCCCCCAGACGGCGGCTAACTGGTCCGGGGCTTCCACCCCATTCTCCAGGGGGACGATGAAGGTCTCCGGGCCCAGGAGCGGCCCCATCTGCGGCGCCACCTCCGGCACCTGCCAGGCCTTGACGCCGACCAGGACCACGTCCACTGGCCCCGCCTCTTCGGGGCGGTCGGTGGCCTGGGCGGGGTGGATGCGGAAATCCCCCAGCGGGCTCTCCACATAGAGGCCATCCCGGCGGATGGCCTCCAGATGGGCTCCCCGCGCAATGAAGAGGACGTCCTCGCCGCCCCGCGCCAGCCGGGCACCGAAGTATCCTCCGACGGCACCGGCACCGAAAACTGCGATGCGCATAGATCACCTCCGTTGCTTGCTCCTACCGGAGACAAGGGAGTTGTCCCCGGCCGGTTTGCCTTCTTTTTACCACGACTGCCCGATTTTCACAAATGTAGGGCAAGATTTATCTTGCGTATCTTGCGCTACGCCAGCCTGCCCATTTGCGGGCAACGGCAAACGCCACTATAATTCCCGCCAGAAAGGAGCGAACGCGATGATGTACGTCATTCTGTACGTTCTGGATGACCCGGACCGGCTGGACGAGGTCCTGGAGGCCTGGCACAAAGTGGGGGTGGGCGGTGCGACCATCCTTGAGAGTACCGGCATTTACCGGCGGCAGACCTGCCGTCGGCACATCCCCCTTCGCTTCGCCTTTGAGCACCTGACCGAACGGATGGAGCAGTGTAACTACACGCTCCTGACGGTTGTGAAGGACGAGGAGACCGTCCACCGGTGCATAGAGGCTGTGGAGTCCATCGTGGGGAGCCTGGAAGAGCCCAATACGGGCGTGCTGGCCGCATGGCCCGCTCCCATTGTGCGCGGAGCCGTCAAGCGGAGAGAAGAGGGATGATCTGGCTGACCTTTTTCGTCTCCGCCGCCGTCATCGTGCTGGCCGCCGTCAAACTGGCCGAGTACGGCGACGCCATCGGCTACCGAACCGGCCTGGGCAGTATGTTCATCGGCACCCTGCTGGTGGCCTCGGCGACCTCGCTGCCCGAACTTCTGACGGCCATCAACTCCATCCGGCAGGACGTGGTGGACCTGGCAGCGGGTGGGATGCTGGGGAGCAATATGTTCAACATGTTCCTGCTGGGCGTGCTGAGCCTGATTTTCTACCGGCAGCGGGTACTGCGGCGCGTGGCGATGAAGCATGCCCTCTCCGGCAGTGTGGCGGTGTTCGTCATCGGCCTGGCGACCTTCTTCATCCTGGCCCGCACCCGGCTGCGCATCGGCTGGGTCGGGCTGGATAGTCTGCTGGTCGTGGGCTCGGGCATCGCCGGGATGTGGCTCATCTGGGCCAACGCGCCGGGGTCTCCGGGCGCGCCCTCCGCTCCGGCGCCGGAGGAGGAGGGCATCCCCAGCCTGCGCCGGGCGCTCGTCGGCTTCACGCTGGCAGCGGTGGTGCTGGTTCTGGCCTCTCCCCACCTGGTGCGCAGCAGCGCCGCCATCGCCGACGCGACCGGTCTGAGCGCCGGCTTTATCGGCACCCTCGCGCTGGCGATGATTACCTCCCTGCCGGAACTGGTCACTATCATCGCGGCAGTCCGCCTGGGCGCCCACGACCTGGCCGTCGGCAACCTCTTCGGCAGCAACATTTTCAACATGTTTGCCCTGGGCCTGACCGACCTCTTCTACACCCCGGGCAACCTCCTCAGTGCGATTTCCCCGGACATGGCGCTGGTGGGCCTGCTGGGGCTTTTGCTGACAGGCATCGGACTCATCGGCAACCAGGCCCGGCTGGACCGGCTCATCCGGGTGGTGGAAGTGGACGGCATCCTGCTGGTGGTGGGGTATCTGGTGGGATTGGGTTTTCTGTACCTGCGGGGCATCGGGCTGTAGCGCAAGATTTATCTTGCGCAAGCGCAAGATTTCATCACCACCGGCAGATACGTCCGCCACGGCGATACCTCCACCCAGGCTGCCCGCTCCCAGCGGCCGCCCGCCCCGTCCTCCAGAAAGGCCACTGCGTACCCCGTCCCCACCGGCGGCGTGAACGGCCGGGTCAGGGTGACCGCGCCGCCCGCCGGTAGCGGACCGGACCACGCCCAGGGGCCGGACAGTCCCCAGAAAAGGGTGCCCGTCACCTCCGCCGTGGCCGTGAGCGCGTCGGCGGGGCCGGCGTTCTCCAGCCGCAGCGTGCAGGTCACCGCCGCCCCGGGCTCCGCCGGGGAGGGCCCGCAGGCCAGCGCCGAAGGCCCCAGGTCCGGCACACCCACCCGCAGCCAGGCCGTTCGGGAGAAGACCACCCCCTGCTCCACCAGCGCGATGCGCGCGGTGTGGGGGACGACCGTCCCCGAAGGCAGCCCCTCCGCCAGCGTCGCCGGGAGGGTGAAGGTGACGGCCGCGCCGGGGGCCAGGACCCCCGTCCAGGTCAACGGCTGGGCCGTCCCCAGGTCCGCCGGGAATGTGGTGGAGACGGCCGCCGTCACCGGCGCGGGGCCGTCGTTGACCAGCCGGAGGGTATAGGTGACGGTCGCCCCGGCTGCCGCTGCGCCCCGGTCGGCCCGGAAGGACGACCCGCCCAGCCAGGAGAGATACCCCACCACCTGCTGCAGCACCTCCGGCCGGACCTCCTCCGGCAGCGCCTCCCAGGGGAAGGAGAAGAAGATGGTGGCATGGGTAGGGGCAGGGCTTGCCCCTGCCCCGTTGGGGGCAACCGCAAGGGTTGCCCCTACATTCTCTGCCCCCCGCCGGGCCAGGCCGATGGCCCAACCGGCCCCGTCCCGCAGGAGCACCGCCGTGCCCGGCGACGGCACCAGCCCGTCCGACCAGTTGCGGTAGGGGTAGGTCAGGGGCCAGCCCCTCACCCCCACCCCCCTGCCCCCCTCCCCCTCTCCCACTTTGTGGGAGAGGGAGAGGGTGAGGGCCGGATTCTCCGGCACGACGACCGCCACCGTCGGCGTCACGTCCTCCGTATAGGTCAGGACGCCCAGGTAGGGTTGCAGGGGTCCACCAGCGTGGTAATAGAGAAAATCCTGCGCGGTCAGGAACAGCCGCCCCCCGCCCTCCAGATACGCCACCAGCGCAGCCTCCTCTTCGGCCGTCACCGGCTCGTACCAGTCGTACCCCGTCCACCAGACGACGACGGGATACCACCTCAGCACCTCCACCGGCGGGCCGCCCCGTCCGCCGCTGCCGACCGCCGCATGGGTCTCCCAGAGGTCGTAGGGGATTCCGACAGCCTCCATCGCGGCCCGGTACTTCGGCGCCTGCTCATACCAGCGGTCGTCGTCCACCAGCAGGACGGGCGCCGGGGCTTTGCTGGTCAGGACGACGGTCGCAGTCAGGGACGGCGAGAGAATGGAACGGAAGGTCAGGGTGAGGACGTCGCGGGCGTCCCAGGTCGCCGTCGCCGGGACGGTGACGCTGACGGTCAGCGTAGCGGAGGTGCATGCGGGGAGAATGAGGTACGGCGCGCTCAGACGGGTGGGCCAGTCCGCCCCCTCCACGGACGGGACGACGACGTCCGGGATGCCGCCCCGGCCGGTGTTGCGGACCCGCAGTTCGTGGGTGACGACGGCGCCGGGGGGGGCGATGGCGGGACGGCACTCCGCTCCGCTTTGTGCCTGACGACAAACCACCTCCAGCCCGACGTCGGGGGTAGGAGCGGTCAGCCAGTCCAGCGCGCGGCGCATCACTTCGGCCCGGCACGCCGCTCCGCTTTGCGCCTGATGACGGCACTCCGCTTCGCTCCGTGCCTGACTACAAGCGGCTTGATTGCAGGCGGCGATGGCCTCAAAGCCGAAGGAGAGGTAGAGGGCCCGGTAGTCCAGGCAGGTGCCGGTCGCCAGGGCCGCGAAGCCGCTATAGGGGCAACTCCCCCCGGCGTCCTCCGGACGGCACTCCGATTCGCTCCGGGCCTGACTGCAAACGGAGTAGGCCAGGACGGGGGCCGCCGCATCGGGGTCGGCGGGGGCGACGACGTCGGGGAAATACTGGTTGTTCGCACCGCCCGGCCCGGCGATGGTCATCGTCAGACCGGCGAAGGGGCCGCCGGGGAGTCCCTCCACCGTCCAGAGGTTGCTGGAGTCCTCCACCAGCCGGGCCTTCAGGTACTTCCAGTAGTACGGCATCCCGGCGTCCAGGAAGCCCACGTCCTGCCCGCTCAGGAGGAGCCGTCCCCCTGCCGAGAGGTAGGTGGTGATGGCGTCCTGCGCGCCGATATAGCCGGGGGCGTCGTACGGCGCGCTCCAGACCACCACGTCGTAGGGGGCCAGGACGTCGGCAGTGGGGACATCGTTCGGAATCTGGCGGACGATCCACTCGTCGTAGGCCAGGGTCAGGTCATCCAGTGCCCGGCGGTAGTAGGCGGACTGGCTCCCGTAGTACCAGGCCCCGGAGTCCACCAGCAGGATGGAGGGGGCCGGGGGGAGGGTCAGGGTGACGGCCGTCGTCTCCCCGATGGTCACGGAGGCGGTGGTGGTGACGACATGGTAGCCCAGCGCGCGGGCGCGAACAGTGTAGTCCCCGGTGGGAAGGGCGAATTCGGCCAGGGGGGCCGTCGCCGTCAGCGGAGTATCCAGGACGGCGATGGTGGCGGTGACGGGCGCGCCGGTAGCCCCGTCGGCGACGGCGACCCGGAGGGTGCCGGTGGGGAGGGCGGTCAGGGCGAAGTCGGCGGTCACCACCGCGCCCGGGGTGACAATGACGCCGTATCGGGTGGACGGCGCGTAGCCGAAGGCGCGGGCGGTCAGGTCGTAGGGGCCGGGGGCCAGGGGGAGCGCGTAGCGGCCCGACGCGTCGGTCGTCGCCGAACCCCCGCCGCCGTCGCCGTGGAGGGTGGCGGAGACGGTCGCGCCGGAGATGGGCGCCCCGTCCCCCAAACGGCTGACCGTCCCTTGAACCACTCCGGCGTCGGCCAGAAGGGAGACGGCCGCAAAGGCGTCCACGCGCCCCCAGCCGGAGTCGTTGTTGGGGACGGTCGTGCTCAGCGGGAGGGCGGTGCTGGTGATGAGGTAGGCGGTTCGGGTGACGTCCAGGGTCGGGCTGACGGCGCGCAGGAGGGCCACCAGGCCAGCGACGTGGGGGGTGGCCATAGAGGTGCCGCTCCAGGTGCCATAAGTACCGCCGGGGAGGGCGGAGTAGACCCCGACGCCCGGGGCGACGACGTGGGGTCGGACCTCGCCCCAGGGGGAGGGGCCCCGGCTGGAGAAATAGGCGACGCGGTCTTCGGAGTCGGCCGCGCCCACGGCGAAGGCTTCGGGGAGGGAGGCCGGGGAGATGACGGTCCCCGGGCCGGGGCCGCTGTTGCCGTTGGCGAAGACGACGAAGATGCCCGCCGCGCGCAGCGCGCGCAGGTCCTGCTGGAATTCGGTGGAGAGGCCGTTCTCGTCCCCCCAGGAGCAGTTGACGACGTCGGGGGCCAGGGCGGGGTCGCCCTCGGGGGCCAGGAGCCACTGGAATCCGGCGTGGATCCAGGAGTCGTAGCCGTAGCCGTAGCGGTCCAGCACTTTGACGGCGATCCAGCGGGCGCCGGGGGCGACGCCGATGCCCTCTCCGCCGACGGCGGTGCCCAGGGTGTGGGTGCCGTGGCCGTGGTCGTCTATGGGGTAGAGGGAGCCGGTGACGGGGTCGTACCAGTTGCCCCGATGCCAGGCGGGGCCGTGGGGGTTGTAGCCCCGGTAGTTGGCCTGCAGGGCCGGGTGGAGCCCGTCGGCGCCGGTATCCATTCCGGCCACCACCGCGCCGGTGCCGGAGACGCCCAGGGTGGCCCAGACCTCCGGGGCGCGGATGCGGGCGATGTTCCACCTCACCCCACCCCCGGCCCTCACCCCCACCTCCGCCGCCTCCGGCGGTTTCCCCCTCTCCCTCTCCCGCCCTGCGGGAGAGGGAGAGGGGGTGGCGGCTTCGCCGCCGGGGTTGGGGGTGAGGGCAAGGTACCGCCGATACCGGTCCAGCCGGACCCCGGCGACTTCGGGGCGGGCGGCCAGGGCGCGGATGACGTCGGGGCGGGCGCGGACGGCGATGCCGTTGAAAATCCAGAAGGGGGTATACGACTCCACCCGTCCGGCGGCCCGTTCGGCCTCCAGGTAGGCCCGCAGGGGGGCCTGAGTGCGGTCGGCCAGGGCCTGGAGGGCCCTCACCCCCTCCCCCGCTCCCGCAGAGCGGGAGCGGGGGAGGGGGAAGCCGCCTTCGGCGGCGGGGGAGGGGATGAGGGCCGCCTGCTCCCTCATCACAACGATGGCCGGAATCACGTCCTCCGGGCCGGCCTGGGCCAGGGCACGGGCCAGGGCGGGGTCTACAGGGGGCGGGCCGGAGGTCGCAGGGAAGCGGGGAGACGGGTCGCAGGACGCAGAGGCACAGGGGAGCAGAGGGGTAGAGGTCAGAGCGTAGGCTACCCCTCCCAGGGCCATCGCAAGGAGGAAGGCCAGAAACACGCCTGTCGGCCTGAAACGGCTCATGGTTTTACTCCTGAAGCCGTTGTTGCAATTGATCCAGGGAGGTGACGCCGCGCACCTGTTGCAGAAAGCGGCGGGGGTCTTTGGCCGTCATTCTCCAGACCTTTCGGACCGCCGGGCCGATGGGGTCTTTCCCCGCCGCGCCCACCGGCGCGGCCGCGTAGGAGCCGTGGAAAGAGAAATAGGCCTGGTTCAGTTTCCGGATACGGTATCCATGCTCCCAGAAAAACTGACGGCGGCGCTCCATGTACCCCTCCGCCTCCTCTATCCGCCCGTGGAGGAGCAGATAGTCCACCCGGATGCGCGTCTCGTGCATCTCCCGGTAGAAGTCAAACGCTCCCGGCTCCGGAGGAGGCGGAACCGGGGATTCCTCTTCCTCCTCCGGCCACGGTTCCTCCGTCGGTGCCAGGTCGGGGTAGTACCGGACCAGGGTCCGGCGGGCGAGTTCCCGCCCCACCAGCGACGCGACGGTCTCGTTGATGACCCGTGCCTCCCAGTTTTCCTCGTAGTCCCAACCCAGGGGGAAGAAGTACAGGTAATGGTGAGTCCACTCGTGGGCGGCGACCTCCGTCCACCATTCCAGACTGGGGAATTCCAGCACCATCGCGGGCCAGGCCGACATCCCGCCGATGGGTGTCACCAGGGAGGAGATATGGAGAGACTGGTCTATCTGGTCCTCCAGCGCGTCGGCGCGGTCAGCGGTGAGGCCGGGAACCAGTTCGGCCTGGTAGATGACGGTGATCCGTTCCCGGAGCGAACCGATGAGGACGTAGGGGAGCGGGGTGATGTGGATGCCGACCGGCGGGGCCGGCTGGCCGAGGATACCGGAGGCGTCCTGGGCCAGCACCACGCCCACCTGCTCCTCTATGATGGCCTCCGCGATCGGTTGGCGGACCGCGATCTCCCGGCGCACCCGGTCCCGTTCGGCCCGGATCCGGGCGGTTGCCTGGAGAGGGTCCTGGACGGACGGGTCGGTATACGCCTCGTTGATTTTCCATTCCAGCCACTGGGCCTCGGCCACGCGATCCACCCAGTCCCGCACAAAGCGGGAGCGGTCGGCCTCCGTCATATACCGCTGGGGTTGGAGGAGCCAGAGGGTGAACTTACCCCAGAGGGCCTGTGCCTCCCAGCCCCAGAAGTCAAAGCGGAGGTCGGCTACCAGCCGGTCCACGCGGGTTTTCAGCGCGCCCGGCGGTGCCCCGTCCCTCTCCAGACCCACCACCAGGGCCAGGAGTAAGAACAAGAGCGCCGTCCGGTAGACCGACCAGGAGAAACGGACAGCCGGAAGACGGAAAGGGATGCTCATTTCACTCCAAGCCCGGAACCCCCGTCATCGTGCCGGTCAGCGCGTAGCGGACGAGGTCCACCAGGCCGATGAGCAGGAAGGCCAGAGTCAGTCCGACCAGCAGAGGGGTGAGGGCGTCCCGCCAGCGCCCGTACCGGTTTTCCCGCCCGGCCATCACCACGACCAGAACGGTCATCGTCAGCGTCAGCAACGCCAGGACGCCCAGGGCGCTGGCCAGGGCCAGGGGGTAGAGGAGGGCGGGCCAGCCGCTCAGCACCAGGGCCACCATTCCGGCTTCCATCAGGAGCAGTATGCCCAGGTCCCGTCCGTTCCGGATGACGGGTTCGGGGAGGGGGTTGCGCCAGAGGCTGAAATGGACCATCGGCCACAGGAGCGCGGCCAGCGCCAGTCCGTTCAGCGCGCCGGTGACCAGGCGCAGTTCGTTGCGGGGTTCGTAGAAGAGCGGCGTCCCCCGCATCAGGTCCACATAGGAATTCAGGCCGTCTATGCCCATGATGGCGATGAAGCCGACCAGCAGGGCGGTGATGGCTGGTGGAGGGAACGAGGTCCCCCGACGGCGAAGGACGAGGGCCTGGCCGATCAGGGCGGTCAACGCGCCGGGGAAGGTCCCCGTACAGCGGGCGCAGAGGGGCAATTGCCGGCCCGCCAAGAAGAAGGAATGGGAGGGAATCCGATGGCAGACGGCGGCGGATACCCAGGCCGCCTTGTTCAGCAGGCCCGGCGGGGTGAGGGCGACGTAGGCGCCGACGACCAGAACGGCCAGCGCGAGGGCGACCCAGCGGGTCCAGTGGGGATGACGACGCTGCGCAGTCATAGAGAAATCACCGATCCCACACAAAGACACAAAACTGGCTACCTGACACTTCAGATAGGACGCGGGAAAACGCGGATCAACACGGATGAACACGGCAAGCAACTACTGCATCGTGGCGCAAATCCCTCCCCAGTTAGATGGCCAGAGGCTTTCCGGCATACGTCCACCGGAAAGGCCGCGCTAAAACCCGATTGAAATACTCTATAAACGCCAGGATGCGCTGGCGTAACTCCTCCACCGAGGAGAAGCTCGCCCGTTT
>CALDFY010000367.1 GCA_937942115.1 uncultured Anaerolineae bacterium
CGTGCCAGGCACTTTCCGAAGTGCCTGGCACGTCTCCCGTCTTACAGCAAAGATGCCGCCAGCCACCCGGCCAGGGCCAGGAAGACCAGCGCGGTGCCCAGTTTCACCGCCGCCGCCCGCTTCTGGATGAACATGCCCAACTGCATGGAAGTGGTGCCGAAGTAGGCGAAGGCGAAGACGACGCCCAGAGGCAGGATGAAGGCCAGGTTGTAGAGCAGGAGGTACGCCAGTGCGCGGGCCCGCATGGCCGGCACGCTGAGGACAAAGATGATGGTCGGCAGGTAGAGTTGCCCCGTGCAGGCCAGTTCCAGTAGCGAGACCAGCAGCCCGGTGACGAACGCCCCCAGGACGTAGGCCGACATCCGCTGTCCTTTGCGGACGACGGCGCGGGCCTGTTTTTTCAACCGGTCCGGCAGTTGCAGGGTCATCTCCTCTAACCGTCCCCGCCGGGCCTTCAGGAAGTCCAGAAAACTGAGCACCGCCAGCACCAGGCAGAGGAGCGCGGTCAGGCCGTAGAGCCAGCGTCCCGCCAGGGTCAGCGCGCTCCCCAGGAGGTCCAGGAGTTTGTAGAGCCCCAGCCCCACCGTCACATAAGCCAGGAAGACGCCCCCGGTGAACGCCCCGCCCACCGTCAGGACCTGCCGTCCCTTATACCCCCCGGCGGCCAGGTAGGCGATGAAGAAAACGAGGACGGCGAACGCACAGGGGTTCAGCCCGTCCACCAAACCGGCCAGGAAGACGGTGAGCGGCCCCAGGGCACGGAAGCGCTCCACCAGTCCCGTCAGTCCTGTCGCCGGGTTGAAGTCCGCCCAGACTTTCCCCGCGCCGGTAGCAGCGTACTTCTCCACCAGCGCCTGAAGGTTCTGGGGGGTGATTTCCCGCTCCCCGATGAGCGCGTCGTCCCCGATGAAGATGGCCGGGGTGTGGAGGTCCGACCGTCCGGCCCGCTCCGCCAGCCACTGGGCCAGGGCGGCCTGCTCGTAGATGTTGAACTCTTCCACGACCAGTTGGGGGTACCGCTGGCGGATGTAACGGATGTCCGCCTCGGCGCGGCTGCACTCCTGGCAGCCGACCTGGTAGAAGTAGGCGGCCCAGATAGGGGCCTGGGTCTCGCAGGCGGCGACCTCCTCGGGGGTGCAGACGCCCAGCCCGCCCGGTTCCACGCCGATGCCGGGGCTGGCGGGAGGGCTGCTCCCACTGTTCAGCGCGGTCTCCAGGCCGGGGATGGAGGGGAATTCCGCACCGGTTTCCACCAGACACTTCTCCACCAGGCAGGGCAGTCGCTGTCGGGCCTCCTCCTCTCCGATGAGAATCTGGTCGCCGACAACGACAGTGGGCAGGCCGCGCTGCTCCGGCGCGACGCCGAAGTACTCCTCCGTCCGCACCAGCAACTCGTAGGCGGCGGGGTCGCCGATTTCCAGGTAGCGGATGTCCAGCCGGGCCGCGTACTTCTCCTCCAGCGGCTTCAGGACCTCCTGCTCCACGGCCTGGCAGTGGGGGCAGTCCACCGAGTAGAAGTAGAGGATGTGGATGACGGGGCCATCAGGGGCAGGGGATGCCCCCGCCGGGCATGCCGAGAGAGAGAAGGCAAGGAGAAGTGTCGTCAGGAACAGAAGCCAACGGTGTTGTTTGCTCATCGCTCCTCTAACCGGTAGAATTTCACGCCAGCATCCCCCGGATGATAATATCCACCGCCTCTTCCTCGCTCAGGCCCCGGGCCATCAGCGTTTCCAGTTCTTTGCGGCTCACGGAGCCGATAGCGGCCTCGTGGGTCACCCGCGCCTGGTCGTTGCGGACGATGACGATAGGGGTGTTGCGGGCCACCGCCTCGCCCCGGACGATTTCCGTGCAGTCCATGTGGCCGCGCGCGCCGGGGGCATTCCCCTCCGTCGTGGTGTAGACCTCGCCGACGGCCCGGTCCCGCACCGCGACACGGGTCTTGGTCAACCCTCGGGCCTCGGGGCCGTTGAGGCGGATGGTCTCCTCCGCGCGGATGTAATCTTCGCCCATCCCGTAGGCCTTGACCGTCAACTCCGCCACCCCGCGCGCGGCGACGTCCACCTCCATCCGGATTTCCATCCGGCCCACCCGTCCGTGGGTCAGGTTGAACTCGTTCTCAAACCGGCCTCCCTCCTCCAAGATGACGTGGCTGGTGGGGAGGACCTGAACGCCGCCGTAGGGGCCGTGAAAGTGGGCCTCGGTGTAGCGCATCGTCGCCCCGGGCCCGATGCGGACGGTCGCGCCCATAATGTGCTGAAGGTTTATCGCGTTGGGGAAAGTACAGTGGGCCAGGAAGCCCACCTCCGCCCCTTCGCCGATCTCAAAGGTCGGAATAATCTCCTGAATTCCTTCCTGAGGGATCATTCCGAAGCAGAGGTGGACGGGGTACTCCACGCGCGTCCCCGGGTCCACCCGGATGTGGGCCCGGATGCCGGTGGGGGTCTCTTCGGCCTCTATGTGGACACCCGGAATTTCGTTGACCCAAAGGACCCGGTTGGCGCTGATGACGGCGCTGGCGATGCGGTCGGATTGGAGGGCGGAGACTTTGCCGCCGGCGGCCTCGTAGGCCTTCAGGATGGCCTCAAAATCGCGCGCCCAGGCGGGGTCGCGCCGGGTCAGGAGGGAGGCAGGGGAAACGGGGGCGGTGTGGGCCTTCATTCGCACACCCCCCGGGTGACCACTTCCTTGTAGGCGTCGCCGTTCACGGGTTCCCAGGGCTGCGCGCCCAGGGTCTCCTCGTGGGGACGACAGCGCCGGGCGAAGTACGCCCGCACCTCGTCCGGACTGCCCGTTTTGACGACCACCCCGCCGCACATCAGGCTGGCCCGGTCGGCCGCGTCGGCCATCTCGTCCCGATGGGTGATCAGGAGGACGGCTGTCCCTCCGGCGGCCATCTGCCGGATCAGACCGGTGATCTCCTCTACGCCCAGGACGTCAATCCCCGAGTCGGGTTCGTCCAGAATGGCCAGGCGGGGGCGCATCGCGTAGACGGCGGCCAGTTCTATCCGTTTGCGCTCGCCGCCGGAGAGAGTCGGGTCTACGGGACGGCCCAGGTAGGCGGCGGGGGCCAGTGCCACGGCCCGCAGCGCCTCCTCCACGCGGGCCAGCGTCGGCTCTTTCATCCCCAGCGCGATGTAGTCGCCGGTACGCAGTCCCTCAAAGCGGGCCGGCTCCTGCCAGGCCAGGGTAATGCCCCGCCGGGCCCGCTCCGAGACGGGCAGGTCGGTGATGTCCTCGCCGTCAAAGAGGATGCGGCCCTGGGTCGGGCGGTAGCCCGCGCACCCCATCAGCGTGTAGGCCAGGCTGCTCTTGCCAGAACCATTCAGCCCCAGGAGGACGTGGACCTCGGCGGGATAGACGGTCAGGTTGACCCCCCGGAGCACTTCCGCGCCGGGACGTTGGACATGAACGTTTTCTACGGTCAGTAACGGGTTCATAGCATACCTCAGGTCGCAGGTCGCAGGACGCAGGTCGCAAGTCGCAGGTCGCAAGTCGCAGGACGCAAGTCGCAGGACGCAGGGCGCAGGGTGAGGCCTGCAGCGTATAGGATACCACAGATTAGGGGTTTCTGCCAGTCTGTCCCGGGCGAACGGAGGGCGACTCCGCAGGAGTTGCCTTATGGGACGAAGCGGCTGAGCCACTGGCGGACCCTCCGGGGCATCTCGTCCCGGTTCTCCTCCGTCACCTCCCAGAGGGTAACGGTCGGCAGGGCTTTCAGCGCGTCGGCCCAGGGGTTGGGGTGGGCCATCACCGTCGCCAGGAGGGTGTACGGGCCGCTGACGGCCTGGAGGACGGCCTCCTTGAACGGCCCGCAGAAGAGTTCCATTTTACCGATTTCGTCCACCACCACCAGTCGCTGCTCCCGCATCGCCCGCTGCAGGGCCGCCACCCCCACCCGTGCGATGGCCTCCACGTCCACCCCGTAGCGGCCCACGCGCGGGTATCGGGGACCGCGAAACTCCACATGGGCCATCACCGCCTCCTCCCCGTCCAGGGTCATCAGGCGGAAGCCCTTGCGGCCTCCCGGCCCCCGAATCTCCTCGGTGTAGAAGCCCCCGGCCCGGGAGCCCAGCGTCTCCACCACCGCTTTGATAATGGTCGTCTTCCCGATGCCAGGTCGCCCGGTCAACAACAATGTCTGCCCCATTTGCCTCCTTGACCACCGACGAGAGACCACCGACCACGGACGAGGGACCACTGACCCTTGACGACTGACGACTGATGACCATCGTCTATCGTCTATCGTCCATCGTCCATCATCTCATCCAGTTCCCGTTCCTGTTCCGGGTTCAGGGGCGGGACTTCGTGCTCTCTCAGCAGGCGCTCCGCTTCCTGCTGGGCCCGTTCGGCCATCCCTTCCCGCCCGGTCCGCTCCCACTCTTCCCAGGAGCGGCGCTCTGCCAGAAAGGTCATCAGAATCTCCCCGGCGCGGAGAAAGCGGACGGTATGGCGCTGACCGAGGAAGTTGCGGGGGCCGTCCATCACGGCGGCGACCACCTCCACGGCCAGCGTGTCCTCGTTCACGGCGAGGCCCTGTCGGAGCCGCCGGACGGAGCGCGCGATTTCGTTATCGCAGACTATTTGGGCGTAGGAGCCCATCACACCGGCGGCCATCTCGCCGATGCCGGAGAGTTCGTCCGCGCCGGCCAGCGCCGGAATGACGGCGTTCAGGGCCCGCTCGGAGCCGCTCTGGATGTCCAGCGTGTGGGCGTTGGTGGAGAAGCCGTAGACGTTGACGGGAAGCCTGTAGCGGTGGCCGATCTGAACGGTCGCGGCGGAGGCCAGGCCCAGTTCCACGCCGCCCCAGACCGAAATGCCGGAGCGGGGCTCCATCATCGCCAGCCGTCCGCAGTAGAAGACGGGCAGGCCCGGACGGGCCAGTTGGGCCAGGACGATGGACGCCAGCACCTCCGCGTTCTGCTGGGCCAGCGCGCCCGCCAGTGATAGCGGCGCCGTCGCCCCGGCGATGGGGCAGGGTAGGGGGCCCAACGGGATGCCCAGCCGCGCCGTCTCCAGAATCGCCCCGACCACGTCGTCCGGAAAGAAGAGAGGACTGACGGGAGAAATCCCCAGCGTGAGCACCTCCTCCGGCGGGCCGACAATGGAGGCCATCCGGGCGATTTGCCGGACCTCCTCCGCCGTCTGGACGCCGGGGCCGTGGACGGGTTTGGTGGTGCCGGAGAGGGTATGGCGGTACATCGCCCGAGACATCAGCGGGCCGGGGACGTCCTGGGGGGTGAAGAACGGCGTGACCGTGGTCACGCTGTCCAGCGCGTCCAGGAGACGGGCGCTATCCCGCACGTCCTGGACGGTGGCCGGTCGGCGCTTTCCGGTGCGGGGGTCGTAGACGTCCCGCGCGCCGCCCACGTTGTGCCAGGAGAGGGAGCCATCGCCCAGGGTCACGCGCGGGCCGTCCCGGCCGCGCAGGGTCACCTGGCGGGGGCATTGCGCAAGGGCCCAGTCCACCAGGTCTGGCGGAATCCGCACCCGGTCTTTGTAGACGACTGCCCCGGCACCCGTCAGCCGCTCCCGCCCTTCCGGGTGGGTCAGCACGACGCCGACCTCCCACAGGATGCGCAGGGTGGCCTGGTGGACGGCCTCCACTTCGGAATCGTCCAGGAACCGGAGCGCCGGAAGGGATGACATGCGGACCTATCTCCAGAAAATCCGGTTGTCCGTGAGGGATGGTTCATTTTCTGAACGAAATGGGTGACACTTTGGAAGGCGTTAAAAATTACACGCGTCTGTTTTATTGCCCGCCAGGTCATTGCCCTCACTCCCTGGCCCCCCCTTCCCTTGGCCTGCGGCCAGGAGGGGGCCGCACCCCCTGACAAGTGTAGGTTTTTCGGGGAGCGGGGGATGCCAATTCCGGCCCTCACCCCACCCCTATCCCTCCCCTCTCGCCGAGATTGCTTAAAAAGTCGAGGCAAGGCAATAAACCACCAAGACACAAAGGCACAAAGTGTCTAAAGGGTGAAAAAAGCGAGAAATTTTTCCGTTTCTTGGTGTCTTTGTGCCTTCGTGGTGACTTTCTAAACACCTTCCCCAGTGTGGGGGAGAGGGGATGGGGGGCAGTCTCCCCTCTCCCCGGCCGGAGGCCAGTGGGAGAGGGGCTGGGGGCATAAGCGTTAACTTAAGGTTAGATCCGTCTCTCTGTTTCCTGCCGCCCTGGGCGCCGATGGGAAATCGGCCTCCCTGGGGGCAACCGCGAGGGTTGCCCCTACGCTTCGCGCCGGGCGTCAACCTGCGTTGACGCCCTTC
>CALDFY010000368.1 GCA_937942115.1 uncultured Anaerolineae bacterium
GCCCCATTTCGGCCTGGGCGCGGGCGAGCGCCACCCAGACCCGGCGCAGGAGCCGGCGGCGGTGGGCCTCGCTCCAGATGCGGCGCATCTCCTCCGAGCCATAGCGCCAGGTGAAGGGGGAAAGGTAGGTTTCGTGGTCAAGCCGGGCCATTTTGGAATGACGGAATGACGGAATGACAGAATGACAGAATGACGGAATGACGGAATGACGGAATGACAGAATGACAGGCAGAGGAATTATACCACTTGCCTGCGAAGAGACAATTGTCCTTCGTCTGTGGTCTGTGCCGTTGTTCCAACGCGGTTGCAAAAGGCTTGCATCCCCTCCGAATTCCGGTACAATAAGGCCGCAATGGAAGTCATTCTCACCCACGAAAACGCCGATTTTGATGCCATCGCCTCGCTCCTGGGGGCGCAGAAACTGTTCCCGGAGGCGGTGCCGGTCCTGCCGCGCCGCGTCAACCGCAACGGTCAGGCGTTTCTTTCCCTCTACGGCGCGGCACTGCCCTTCGTCCATCCCGAAGACCTCCCCCGCCGCACCGTCCGTCGGGTCATCCTGGTGGACACCCAGGCGCTGACCACCGTCCGGGGCATGCGCCCTGATACACCGGTGGACATCATAGACCATCACGCTCTGAGCCGGGAACTGCCCCCGCACTGGACGTTCCGGGGGGAACCGCTGGGAGCGACGACGACGCTCCTGGTGGAGGAGATGGCTCGGCGGGAAATCCCGGTGACGCCCATAGAGGCCACTCTGCTGCTGATGGGGATTTATGAGGATACCGGCAATCTCTCCTACATGACCACCACGGCGCGGGATGCCCGGGCGGCGGCCTGGCTTCTGGAACGGGGGGCCAGCCTGACCATTGTCGGGGAATTCCTTCAGTATCCGCTGACGCCCAGCCAGCAGGAGTTATACGAGCGGCTGCTGGAATCGGCGACCACCCACCGCATCGGCGGACACACCATCGTGGTGGCGTCCGGGCGGGCAGGAAAGTACGAAGAAGAAATCTCCACCCTGGCCCACCGTCTGCGGGACATTCTGGAGCCCTCGGCGCTGTTTGTCCTGGTCGCGCTGGACCACCACGTCCAACTGGTGGCCCGCTCCGCGACTGGCGATATAGACGTCTCGGCCGTTGCCGCTCACTTCGGCGGAGGCGGGCATCCCCGCGCCGCCGCCGCCCTGGTGCGGGACCGGACCCTGGAGTCCGTCCGCGCTGAACTGCTGGAGTTGCTCCCGCGCGCCGTCCGACCGGCGGTGACGGTCCGGCAGATTATGTCCCGGGGCGTGCAGGTCCTCTCCCCGGATACGTCCATCGCCGAGGCCGACGAGCGGATGCGTCGGACCGGCCATGAGGGCTTTCCCGTGGTGGAGAACGGCCGCGTCATCGGTCTGCTCACCCGTCGGGCGGTGGACCGGGCCATCCAGTTCGGCATGGCCGCCGAGAGCATCCGGCAGATTATGGAGCCGGGGGGCGTCGTGGTCTCCCCAGACGATTCGGTGGAGAGCCTGCAACGGCTGATGATGGAGACCGGCTGGGGACAGGTGCCGGTGGTGGAGAACGGCGACATCATCGGCGTTGTCACCCGTACCGACCTCATCACCCTCTGGGGGAAGGCCGGAGCCGTCCCCTCCCGTCGGGAGCAGATGGAGGCCCTGCTGGAGGCCGCCGTGCCGCCTCCGATCCTGGCCCTGGCCCGGCGGGCCGCCGAGGCGGCCCAGCAGATGGGCTTCAGCCTCTACCTGGTCGGCGGGCCGGTGCGAGACCTGCTCCTGGGACAGCCGGTGGTGGACCTGGACCTGGTGGTGGAGGGGGACGCTATCCGCCTGGCCCGGCACCTGGCCCGTCAGTTCGGCGGTCGGGTGGTGGCCCACCGCCGCTTCGGCACGGCCAAATGGCTGCTGGACGACCGCGTCTGGCGGGAGATGGGCGGTCCGCCGCCCCCGGACCGGACCGTCTCAGCGGTGGATTTCGCTACGGCCCGGACGGAGTTCTACACCCATCCCACTGCGCTGCCAGAGGTGGAGCGCAGTTCTATCAAACAGGACCTCCACCGGCGGGATTTCACCATCAACACGCTGGCCATCCGGCTGGACCCGCCTCACTGGGGGGAACTGCTGGATTTCTACGGCGGGGAGGCCGACCTGCGGGAGGGGATTATCCGCGTCCTGCATAGCCTCAGTTTCATAGACGACCCGACTCGCATCCTGCGCGCGGCCCGTCTGGAGGCTCGCCTGGGCTTCCGCCTGGACCCCCGCAGCGAAGGTCTCATCGCCAATGCCCTCCCGATGCTGAACCGGGTCAGCGGCGACCGCATCCGGCACGAACTGGACCTGATTCTGGCGGAAGAGGAGCCGGAACGGGCCCTCTGTCGGCTGGAGCGGCTGGGAGTCCTGGCCCAGATTCACCCGGCTCTCCACTGCGACCGCTGGCTGGTCACCCGCTTCCGGGGGGCGCGGAAGGAACTGGACCTCGCCGCCTGGGGGTTGGAGACGGAAGACCGACCGTTTGTGTATTGGGGGCTTCTGCTGTATCGGCTGGAACCGGATGCTCTGCGCGCGGCGGTCGGGCGGCTGAAGGTGCCCCGCTCCGAGGCCCGGGACCTGGAACGTCTCCCGGACCTGCGCCGGGACCTGGACCTGCTACCGACGCTGCGGCCGCCAAGCCGGATTTACCACCTGCTGGCACCGTATCCGGCGCGCCTTCTCGCGGTGGGCTGGGTGGCCGATCGCCGGGCCGGGGTCCGGGCCCGCCTGATCGCTTTCCAGACCCGCTACCGGCACGTGGCCCCGGTTCTGACCGGAGAAGACCTGAAGGCGATGGGACTGAAGCCGGGGCCGCTCTTCGGGCAGTTACTGGGCGCACTGCGGGATGCCCGGCTGGACGGCAATATCACGACGCGAGAGGAAGAAGAGGCTCTGGTCCGCCAGATGATCGCAGGGAGTACGGGGTAGGGAGTGTAGGGAGTATGGAGACACCGCACGCCGTTGTCCACTACGCTGAGGTGGGCCTGAAGGGAGGAAACCGCGCCTTCTTTGAGCGGACCCTGGCCCAGAACATCCTCCGACGGGTGGAACGTCTGGGTGGAAAGGGGCGGGTGGAGCGCCTCTCCGGGCGGTTCCTGGTTCATCTGGATACTCCCTGGGCGCCATCGGCCTGGGAGGAGGCGCTGAGCCCGGTCTTCGGCATCGCCCACTTCGCTCCCGTCTATCTGGTGCCCCCGGACATAGAGGCCATCCGGGCTGTCATTCTGGAGAATCTGCCCGAGGGGCCCCCCCGAACGTTCCGCATCACCGCCAGTCGGGACGATAAGTCCTTCCCGCTGACCTCACCGGAGATTCAGCGGGAACTGGGCGCGGCGGTGCAGGCGCGGACGGGGTGGCCCGTCCGGCTTAAGGGGGCAGAACTGGACATCGGTGTGGAGATTCTGCGGGGCCGGGCGGTGGTCTATCTGGGGCGGATGCCGGGGCCGGGAGGATTACCGGTTGGCGTCAGCGGCAAAGTCGTCCTCCTCCTCTCCGGCGGGATAGATTCGCCGGTGGCCGGGTACTTTGCTCTCAAACGGGGGTGCCGGGTCATCCCGGTCCATTTCCACAGCCGGCCCTTCGGCAACTGGATGGGGTCGGAGAGCCGGGCTCGGGAGATTGTGCGGACGCTGGGGCGGTACGGGATGGAGCCGTACCTCTACGTGATCCCCATCGGGAAGCAACAGCGGGAGATGACGGTGCAGGCGCCGGTGGCCTATCGGGTCATCCTCTACCGTCGCCTGATGATGCGGGTGGCGACGGCCCTGGCCCGGCGGGAGGGGGCGAAGGCCATCTTTACGGGCGAGTCCCTGGGGCAGGTCGCCTCCCAGACCCTGGAGAGCCTGACGGTGGTGGAGGACGCGGCAGGGCTACCGGTCCTCCGTCCCCTCATCGGCCTGGATAAGACGGAGATTACCGCGCTGGCGGAGCGCATCGGCACCTACGCCCTTTCCCTGATGCCCGGGGACGATTGCTGCCAGTTCCTGATGCCCCGTCGGGTGGTCACCCATCCCCGGATGGAGGAGGTCCTGCAGGCGGAGGAAAAGGTGGAGATGGACCGCCTGGTCCAGGAGGCGCTGGACGGCGCCACGCGGGTGGAGGTGTAGGGGCAACCCTTGCGGTTGCCCTGTGTGGGGCAGGGGCAAGCCCTGCCCCTACAACGGGCGATGTAGGGGCAACCCTTGCGGTTGCCCCGTGTGGGGCAGGGGCAAGCCCTGCCCCTACAGCGGTTGCCCCCCCTTGCGGTTGCCCCCCTTGCGGAGTGCCGTGAATGGCTACCCAGAAACATACAGGGCGTAGCGCAGGCTGTTCGCCTGCACTGACAGGCCTGGCGGCCTGCGCTCCGCAAGCCATTGCAGTTTCTGACTCGCCAGAATGCGCCCCGCGCGATGGGGTACTCGTAATGAGGAATTCCAATGATTCTACAAACGCTCTCCGTCGGTTTGATTCAGACCAACTGCTACATCATCGGCTGCGAACAGACGAAAGAGGGGGCCATCATTGACCCCGGCGGCCATCCGGAGCGCATCCTGCGCGCCGTCCGGGAGGCCGGCCTGACGGTCCGCTACGTCCTGAACACCCACTGCCACTTTGACCACATGGCCGCCAACGCCGACGTGGTCGCCGCGACGGGCGCGCCGCTGGCGATTCACCCGGCGGAGCGGCCCATCCTGGAATCGCGCGGCGGCGCGGCGTGGTTCGGCGTCCCTGTCTCTCCCAGCCCCCCGCCCGATCTGGAACTGGCGGACGGGCAGGTTCTGGAGGTGGGAACGCTCCGGCTGCAGGTCCTGCATACCCCGGGCCACTCGCCGGGCAGCGTCACCTTCTACCTGCCCGACCAGGGGGTCGCCTTTGATGGCGACGTCCTCTTCGCGATGGGCGTGGGACGGACGGACCTCCCCGGCGGCGACTGGGATACCCTGATGCGCTCCATCGGGGAGGTCCTGTTCGGGTTGCCCGACGAGACCGTCCTCTACCCGGGCCACGGCCCGAAGACGACGGTGGGGCAGGAGAAACGGTTCAATCCCTGGTTGTTGTAGATGGAAGTCAGGACGTGCCCGGCACTTCTGAAAGTGCCGGGCACGTCTTTTGTTTTGTTACGGGGAGATGGTCCAGGTCATCTCTCCACTGATTTCCTGCCCGTATTCCTCAACCAGTGTGTTGCTTTCGCAGTCCAGGGCTGCCAGGTCATAGGTACCGGCCGGGAGATAGAAGGTGTACGAACCGCCTGGAGGGACCGTCTCGTTATCCAGCCAGTCATTGCCCCATTCGGCGCTGCCGGAGGGGGAGATCAGGATGTAACAGATAGGGATGTCCAGTTGGTTGATCAGGGTCAGCGATGCCTCGGCGATGTCTTCCAGGGTCCAGGTGATACCGTCCTTCTCCAGCAGGATACCGGATTGAATGTCCAGGGCATTACCGTCACAGTCGTCGGCCCGCAGGTCATACGTCCCCAGGGGGACCTGGAAGGTCCGGGTGCTTCCGGCCGGGATGGTGGTATCTTTTCCCATCCAGTCGGGACCCCAGGTATCGCTATCGGAGGGGGAGATATAGAGGTAGCAAATTTCGTGGCTGGAGTTGTTGACGACCAGCACGGGGGCCCGCTGGAGAGGGTCAAGAGACC
>CALDFY010000369.1 GCA_937942115.1 uncultured Anaerolineae bacterium
TCAGCCCGGATGTAGCGCAGGCTGTTAGCCTGTATATCCACCGCCGGGACGGCGGCCTATATCTGGACCTGCCCGGCGCGGTGCGGGCCGAACTGGAAGCCCTGGGCGTCCGCCGGATAGAGTCCTCCGGCATCTGTACCGCATGCCACACCGACGAGTGGTTCTCCCACCGGGCCGAGGGCGGGCGGACCGGGCGGTTCGGCGCGCTGGTGATGCTGGAGCGATGACCGCCTTCCGATTTGACCTTGTCGCCACCGACGGCCGGGCCCGAGCCGGCCTTCTGCACACCCTTCATGGCGATGTCCCCACCCCGGTCTTCATGCCGGTGGGGACTCAGGGGACCGTCAAGGCCGTCTCCCCGCGCGACCTGAAAGACCTCGGGGCGACGATGATCCTCTCTAACACCTACCACCTCTACCTGCGCCCGGGGGACGAGCGCATCGCCCGGCTGGGCGGCCTGCACCGATTTATGGCCTGGGACGGCCCCATCCTCACCGATTCGGGCGGCTTTCAGGTCTTCAGCCTGGCCCCGATGCGCCGGGTGGACGCCGACGGGGTCACCTTCCGCTCCCACATAGACGGCTCTGAGCACCGCTTCACGCCGGAGCGGGTGATCGCCATCCAGGAGAATCTGGGGGCGGACATCATCACCTGCCTGGATGAATGTGCGCCGCCGACAGATTACGAGTACAACCGCCAGGCGCTGGAGCGAACCCACGCCTGGGCCCAGCGGTGCCGGGCGGCCCACCGCCGCGCCGACCAGGCCCTCTTCGGCATTGTCCAGGGCGGGGTTTTCCCGGACCTGCGGGAAGCGTCTGCCCGCTTCATCACCAGCCTGGAGTTTGACGGTTACGCCATTGGAGGGTTGAGCGTCGGCGAGCCCAAAGAGCAGACCTACGCGGTGCTGGAGTTGCTGGACGGCCTTCTGCCCCCCGACCGTCCCCGCTACCTGATGGGCGTGGGGACGCCCCAGGACCTGGTGGAGGGGGTGGCGCGCGGGGTGGACATGTTTGACTGCGTCCTGCCGACCCGGATGGCCCGCAATGGCGGCGCGCTGACCCGCCACGGCCGCATCAACCTGCGCAACGCCTGCTATGCCGATGACCCCGACCCCTTGCTGGCCGATTGTACCTGTTATACCTGTACCCACTTCAGTCGGGCATACCTCCGTCACCTGATCCTGGCCAACGAAATTCTCGGCGCGCACCTGCTGACCCTTCACAACCTGCACCTGATGCTCACCGTCGCCCGCGAGATTCGGGAGTCCATCCTGGCGGGCCGGTTCGCGGCCTATCGGGAGGCGTTCTGGGCCGCGAAGGACACCAATGAGCCTCACCTCTCCCCCTGAACTCCTCCCCTCCCGCCGCAGGCGGAGATTGCTTAAAAACAATAAACCGCCAAGACGCAAAGGCACAAATGTTTTATTGCCCGCCAGGTCATTGTCCTCACCCCCTGGCCCCCTTTCCCCTTGGCCTGCGGCCAGGAGGGGGTCTCACCCCCTCACAAGTGTAGGTTTTTTCACGCCTCTCTCGTTCTGGGCGAGCGGCGGGCTTCTTTGCCCCTCACCCCCCTTGCCCCCCTCTCCCCATCGCTCCGCTCTGGGGAAAGGGGGGGAAGAAAGGGGGTTTTTGGGCGGGCGGCTTCGCCGCCCGCCCAAAAATCCCCCTCCTCTCTCCCCTCCCCTCTCCCGAACTTCGTTCGGGAGAGGGGAGGGGGCAGAGGGTGGGGTGAGGGCAGAACGTCCGCCAGCAAAAGCGTCACCAATGATGAACCATCCCTTTCTTGGCGTCTTTGTGCCTTCGTGGTAACTTTCTGAGCACCCTCAGGGCGGGGGTAGGGTGAGGCTACAGAATTAACACCCCTGCCCCGTTGATGCGGCCCTCCTTCAGGGCCAGGAGCGCTTCGTTGGCCGCTTCCAGCGGAAAGGTCTGCACGGTGGTCCGGACGGGGACTTCGGCGGCCAGTCGGAGGAATTCCGCCGCATCCTCTCGGGTGAAGTTCGCCACACTCCGGATGGCCCGTTCCCAGTACAGGAGGCGGTCGTAATCCAGTTCCGGGATGGGGGTCATGGTGACCCCGGCCAGGGCCAGGGTCCCGCCTCGCTCCAGCACCCGGAGCGCTTCGGGGACCAGCCCTCCGGCCGGGGCGAAGATGATGCCTCCGTGGACCGGGGCGGGGGGATCGTCTTTGGCACTTCCGACCCAGGCGGCGCCCAGTTCCTTTGCCAGTTGTCGGTGTCCTTCCCCCCGGGTGAAAACGTAGACCTCGCATCCCCAATGGCGGGCGATTTGCAGCGTGATATGGGCGGATGCGCCGAAGCCCCACATTCCCAGACGTTCTCCAGGCCGGATTCCGCTGAGCCGCAGGGCGCGGTAGCCGATGATCCCCGCGCAAAGCAGAGGAGCGGCGGCCTCATCGGAGAATATTTCGGGGATGGGGTAGGCGAAGTCCTGGTGGACGACCATCGCCTCGGCGTAGCCGCCGTCGGCGTGGAGGCCGGTGAAACGGGCCTGACGGCAGAGGTTTTCCATCCCCCGCTGGCAGAACTCGCAGGTGCCGCACGTCCGGTAGAGCCAGGGTACACCCACCCGCTGCCCAGTGGCGAACCGTCGGACTCCTTCACCGACCGCGTCCACGATCCCGACCACCTGGTGGCCGGGCACTACCGGCAGTTTGGGGAGCGGGAGGTCTCCCTCTACGGTGTGCAGGTCGGTATGGCAGACGCCGCAGGCCCGAACGCGCAGGCGAATCTCCTCCGGGCCGGGCTCCGGCAGGGGAAGGTCCTCTATCTCCAGCGGGTTTCCCTCCGCAGGACGGGGTGAGTGCAGTACCATTGCCTTCATCGGTTATCCCTCCAGGTTGCTTAAGAGGATGGTGCCCCGTTGTTCGGAACGGTTCTCCAGGTATAGAGAGACGCAGAAGATCACCGCTCCTTATTTACCCCCTATCCTGGCTCTTGTCAATTGGGCTGAAAGGGTTATAATTAAGCACGGGGATAGAGGGTTCATCGCTAATTCCCAGAAGAAAGGAGTGCTATGCGGAAACTGATCGGATTTCTGGCCGGGATGCTTTGCGGGGCCCTGGTGGGAGCCGTCCTGGGAATTCTGCTGGCGCCATACGGTGGGGCGGAATTGCGGGAGCGGATTCGCTCTGGAGTTCAGATGCTGATAGAGAAGGGTCAAGAGGCGGCGGCGGCCAGACGGGCGGAACTGGAAGCGCAACTGGAGGCCTTCAAACAGGGGCGTCCCGTAGTCCTTCAGGAGTAATCCGGTGTACCCCGTCGTCCATCACTCCGGATAGAGGCAACTCCTATGCTATGGGCTAAACGCCCCTAACATTTGGGATTGGGAAGAATGTAGCGCAGGCCGCCAGGCCTGTAAGGGCCTGCGATTCTCTCTCTGAAGACCTTTTCAGGCCGTCTATTGCAGGCCAACAGCCTGCGCTACAGAAAAAGGGAGTGCCATTGGGCTCAAAGCACCTGGCTCAAATGAAGCCCCTCAGGGGCCTTCGGACAGCCGTTGGGGCTTTGATACATAAGCCCGCCGCTTCAGCCGCGGGCGGAAAGGGACACCCCCAGCCGTCGGGATAGTAGTTACGGATAGAGTATATTATGGGCCTATATGATGACGTGGCGAAAATATTGATCCCCGAAGATGTGCTTCAGGCCCGGGTCCGTTCTCTGGCCGAAGAGATCAATCACCTCTATCGGGATGACGATTTCCCCCTTCTCGTCTGTATCCTGAAGGGGGCATTCGTTTTTCTGGCCGACCTGACCCGTCATCTGAATTTTCGCCACGAAGTAGATTTTATGGTGATTTCCTCCTATGGGAGTGGGACGGTCAGCAGCGGAGTGGTGCGCATCCTGCTGGACCTGGAGCGAAACATAGAAGGGCGGCATGTGCTGGTCGTAGAAGATATCATAGACACTGGCCGCACGATGGACTACATCATCCGCAACCTGCGAACCCGTCACCCCAACAGTCTCCGCATCTGTACTCTGCTCAGTAAGCCTTCCCGCCGTGAGATTGATGTTCCCCTGGACTTTGTCGGATTTGAAATCCCCGACGAATTTGTCGTAGGCTACGGGCTGGATTTTGCCGAAGCCTATCGGAACCTTCCATTTATCGGTGTTCTAAAACCGGAAGTGGTCCGGTAACCGGCGCCAGTTCCGGTAGGGTAGGGGGAATATACCGTCGTGCCACAATGGTCTGCCCTTCCCCTGTATTGGATCGGTATCGCGTGGCTGGCCCTCGCCATAGGGGCAATCGGTATCACCGTCCTGCGGTTTCGGCATGCCCGGACGGCTCCCTATTACTTTATGCGGGAAGCGGCAAGGCGGAGCGGGATTCGCTGGTTCCTGCTGGCGGTATTGGCGCTGTTCCTGGGCGGAGGCACTTTTTACATCCAACAACGTTTCCGGGCGACGGCTCAGCCTCCCGTTGGGGTGACCGTAACGGCCTCGGCGGTGGCCCCTTCTCCCACCGCAACGATTCCGCCATCGCCGACGGCAACTTATACTCCCTCCCCACCCCCATCGCCGACCCTGCCTCCGCCTACGGCCACCCCGTCTCCGACGCCCACGCCCTTTTACCCGATGCCGGATACGGCCCGCTCCCCACTGCCCGGCGCCGTCCCGGCTCGTCCGGAGGCCCGGATTGTCCTGGAGACGTTTGCTCTGGGAGAAGAGAACGGCCGTCCCGTTCAGCCGGGGGATCAGTTCACCGCCGGCGACTTTCGGGTCTACGCCTTTATCCGTTATGAGGGGATGAATCGGGGCGCAACCTGGACCTATGGCTGGTACCGGGAGGGAGAATATCTGGACGGGAATACCTGCTTATGGTGGATCCGACTGCCCGACTGTCCGTATACCGTTGGGGAAAATGGACTCACATTTCTGTATTATCGCCGCCCGGGGGGCTACGACCCGGGCACCTATGAGGTACGCATCTGGATAGAGGACCGGTTCCAGGGGGCTTACCGCTTTATCATTGTCCCTGCCCGGTAGATCATACAGGACTTTTGGGGGATTGACAAAGTATAGGCGGAGATATAAAATCTATATAGTAGAAGAGGAGTTCTGACAGGGGGGAGCGATGGCGCTTCGCTTCAGGTTACAGGTGGGAAAAATAGGGGTTCTGGTTGGGCTGGTGGTGCTTGTCGGGCTCGTCGCTCCTGTCGCTGCTGTACCGAACGGGCAACCGGCCTTCCCGGAAGGGGAGTCGGAGTACTTCCAATTGACCGGCCACTATGTCAAGGGGCCGTTTCTGGAGTTCTTCCGGAAATACGGGGGAAGCCGCATTTTGGGCTACCCTCAAACCGAGGTCTACTACGATGCCCGTCTGGGGCTGTGGGTGCAGTATTTTGACAACGTGCGGATGGAATGGCATCCGGAGAACCCGGCCCCCTATCGGGTCCAATTGGGTCTGCTGGGGGAGGAACTGGGAAAGAGGACCCCGCCCATTCCACCGGATCAGGCCCCGCGCGGGAATCCCCTCCAGCGGTATTTCCCGGAGACAGGCCACACGGTCTCCTACGCGTTTCTCACTTTCTACGACCAGAACGGCGGTCTGGATGTTTTCGGTTACCCCATCTCTGAGCCATTGGTGGAGAACGGGAGGATTGTCCAGTATTTCCAGCGGACCCGGATGGAATGGCACCCGGAGCGGCCGCGCGGGGACCGGGTGGTGGTGGGAGCGTTGGGGCTGGCATACATCCAGAAGTTCGGGGTACCGGAGGAGTACCGGAAACCGCAGCCTCTTTCCGCCCGGCCGGGCGCCATCGTCCCTTCTGAGGAGAAGAGTAGCCTGCGGGCTTATGCTTTCGTCCGTTATCCGGTGACGGGCCGGGAGGGATACCAGACCGTCTATTTATATGTAACAGACGCCGGCCGCCAGCCGATGCGGGGAGTGCAGGCGACAGCAAAGGTGTATTTCCCCGGCAAGCCGGTAGTTTATCCGATGAATGCCACCGATTCCCGGGGGATTTCCGGCCTGACGTTTTACTTTTCCGGACTCCCTTCGGGACAGAAGGTTATCATAGAGATTACCGTGCAGGCCGGCACACAGGTGTTTACTGTCCCGACTTCCTTTGTCGTCTGGTACTGACCCCTGGGGTCCTCTGCCCGATGCCGATTCACCGACGCGGTGATGGTTTCGCCTCGGCGCCGGATTCCTCGCTTTTTTCCTCCTCGTCTTCCCAGCCGATAATCCACACACAGAGCCCGGCCACGCCGATGGTGGCGACGATGAGCGCGGCCCACTGTCCGGGCAGCAGGCCCACGTCGCGGGCAGACCAGACCAGAATGGCCACCATGCCGATGGCCAGGACGATCCACGCGGTCAGCCGGGGATGGTTCTGAACAAACGCAGTCAATTTGGACATCGGGCCTCCTTCAAAAACAGGGTTATGCACTTACCGTGTCGGACGGCCTTCTCAGGCCGTGCAGGAGATGGTTCGTTTTCTGAACGAAATGGGTGACACTTTTGGAAGGCATGAAAAATCACGCACGTCTGTTTTATTGCCCGCCAGGTCATTGCCCTCACCCCCTGGCCGCCTCTCCCCTTGGCCTGCGGCCAGGAGGGTCCTCACCCCTCCCCCGCCGCCTTCGGCGGCACCCCCTCCCCTCTCCTGACCCTTCGGTCAGGCGAGGGGAGGGGGATTCGGGGGGATTTTGGGGCGGCGAAGCCGCCGCCCCAAAATCCCCCTCCCCTCTCCCGAACTTCGTTCGGGAGAGGGGAGGGGCCGGGGGAGGGGTGAGGCCTCTGCCGCCGAAGGCGAGCGGGAGAGGGGAGGGGGCAGAGGGTGGGGTGAGGGCAGAACGTCCGCCAGCAAAAGCGTCACCAATGATGAACCATCCCTTTCTGGTGTCTTTGTGCCTTCGTGGTGACTTTCTAAGCACCAGCGAGAACCGGGGCCGCATGATGAGCGTCATAGAACTCCTCACCTGGGTCGCCATTCTCATCGTGTACGGGGGCTCCGGCCTGCTGATTGAGAACCTGGGCTACTTCGCCTTCTTTTACCTCATCGGCGGCCTGGTCTTCGTCATGGGGCTGGTCGGCGGGCTGCTGGCGCAGGAGGAAGTGCCGACCGACGTCCCGCAGAAGAGTTACTGGAAGCAACTGGCCGAGGCCTTCCAGTGGAAGACGCTGACCGCCAACCGGGACTTCTTCCTGGTCCTTCTGGGCATCTCCCTCTGGGCCATCGCCCAGAACGTCTTCTTCCCCTACCTTATCATCTACCTGCAGCACTACATCCGACTGGATACGATGACCGCGACCATCACCATCGCGGTCGCCATCCTGGTTGGCGGCATCGCCCTGGCCTGGCCGATTGGGCTGCTGGTGGACCGCTGGGGGCGCAAGCCTATGGCGCTGGTGGCCGTCGGCGCGGAGATGCTGGGGCTGGTCCTCTTCTCCCTCTCCCGGACCCTCGCCCTGCTCCTGGCGACGGGCATCCTCTGGCTCATCCCGCTCACCGCCTGGGCCATCGCCACCGGCACGTGGAGCAAGGACCTGCTCCCGGAGGACCGGCGCGGCCAGTTCCTCGGCTTCTATCTGTTTTTCCTGGTGATGATCCCCATGGTCTTGGGCTCTCTGGTTGGCGGCTGGCTGGGGACGCGCTTCGGCATCCCGACTGTCATCAACGGACAGCCCGGCTTCATCCCGACGCCGCTCCTCTTCCAGGTGGCGGGCGTGGCGACCCTGCTGGCGGCGATTCCCATCGGGTTCGCGAAGGAGCAGCGCGCGTGACCTGGCATCCGGTCCCCGGACACATCCAGACCCGCTGGGCGCGGGACGTCTCGCCCCAGAACGCCTGGCCCGAATACCCCCGTCCCCAGATGACCCGCCCCGAATGGCTGAACCTCAACGGGCTCTGGGAGTACTGGATTACGGACCGGAGCGGGGAGAACGTGCGCCAGGAAGGGGAAATTCTGGTCCCCTTCCCGATGGAGTCGGCGCTCTCCGGCGTGAAACGCCCCCTGAAGCCGGACGAACTCCTCTGGTACCGGCGGACGTTCTCCGTCCCGGCGGAGTGGCGCGGGCGGCGCGTGCTCCTGCACTTCGGCGCAGTGGATTGGGAGACGGTCGTCTGGGTGAACGGGCATGAGGTAGGGCGACACGTCGGCGGTTATCTCCCGTTCTGGCTGGACATCACCGACGCGCTGCGGGATGGCGAGAACGTCCTGACGGTGCGCGTCTGGGACCCGACCGATACCCACTGGCAGCAGCGGGGCAAGCAGGTCCTGAAGCCCCGGTCCATCTGGTACACCGCCGTCTCCGGTATCTGGCAGACGGTCTGGCTGGAACCCGTCCCCCAGACCTATATCGCCAGTTTGCGCGTCACGCCGGACGTGGATGCAGAGGCGGTGCGGGTGCAGGTTTCCATGGCGGGCGCCAACCCCAGCGCAGTCCGGATGTGCCTGCGGGTCTGGGACGGCGGGACGCCCGTTGCCGAGGGGGAGGGAAACGCCGGGGCAGAGGTCGTGCTTTCCATCCCCCGGCCGAAACTCTGGAGCCCCGATTCGCCCTACCTCTATGACCTGGAGGTGACGGCGGGGGAGGACCGGGTGGGCAGTTACTTCGGGATGCGCAAGTTCAGCGTGGAAGGCGGGCGTCTCTGCCTGAACGGCGCGCCGCTCTTCCAGTTCGGCCCGCTGGACCAGGGCTACTGGCCCGACGGACTCTACACGCCCCCCACCGACGAGGCTCTGCGCTGGGATGTGGAACTGATGAAGCGGCTGGGCTTCAATATGGTCCGCAAACACGTCAAGGTGGAACCGGCGCGCTATTACTATTACTGTGACCGGCTTGGCCTGATCGTCTGGCAGGACATGCCCAACGGTGGGAAGCCGGTCGGAGATGTGACCTCGGTTATCGCCACCCTGGCCGGCCTGCGGCGGCGGGACCGGAACTACCGCTATGCTGGCCGCGCGGACTCGGCCTCGCGGGAGGACTTCCACCGGGAGTTGCGGGAAATGGTGGACGCTCTCTATAACTTCCCCTCTATCGGGATGTGGGTGGTCTTCAACGAGGGCTGGGGACAATTTGACGCGGCGGAGATTGCTGACTGGCTCAAGGCGTACGACCCGACCCGCCCCGTGGACCACGCCAGCGGCTGGTTTGACCAGGGCGGCGGGGACTGCAAGAGTCTGCATGTCTACTTCAAGAAGTTGCCCATCATCCGACCGGAGGAGCATCGGGCGGTGGTGCTCTCTGAGTTCGGCGGGTACAGCCTGAAGGTGGACGGTCACCTCTGGAACCCGAAGGCGGAGTTCGGTTACCGAAAGTTCCGTTCATCCGAAGCGCTGACGGAGGCCTACCTGGCACTTCTGGAGAATGAACTGCGCCCGCTGATAGAGGCCGGCCTCTCCGGGGCGGTCTACACCCAGTTGACAGACGTGGAGATGGAGGTCAACGGATACGTGACCTACGACCGCGCGGTGGAGAAGATGGACCTGGAGCGGGTAGCGGCCGCGCACCGGAGGCTGCTGGGGGAGTTCACTGCGGGGGCGCAGAGGGTCTGAGGAGATGAATGGCGCGGGTCAGGGGCAGGTCATGGAACCCTTACCCCCTCAAAACGTGCGGGTGACCGGTGGGTTCTGGGGCCACTGGCTGGAGGTGAACCGGCGGCGCGCCATTTTCCACCAGTGGGAACAACTGGAGGCCAGCGGTTGCATAGATAACTTCCGCATCGCGGCAGGCGAGCAAGCGGGCTTCCGCCAGGGCTGGTTCTTCGCCGATTCGGATGCCTTCAAGTGGCTGGACGCCGCGTCCCGCATTCTTCTCCACGACCCCGACCCGGCCCTGGCGTCGCGGGTAGATTCCTTCCTGGCGCTGCTGGCCCGCGCCCAGATGCCCGGTGGCTACCTCTACACCTACAACCAGATTCATTTCCCCGGAACCTGCTGGGTCAACCTGTAAATTGAGGTGTAGTTGAGGATAAGGCCTATGCAATGGATGGGGTTTCCGGCGAAAAGCGGAAATCTTCTCGCCTGCATTTGCCCTTTGCTGGCGGCTTCCATACTTCTGGTGGGTGTCCTCGCCTTGCCGCCGCCCGCGCGCGCCGCCCCGCTGACCCCTCGCTTCTTCCACCTCACGGTCGCCGACGGCCTCTCCCACAACATTGTCCGCGCCATCGTCCAGGACCCCCAGGGCTTTCTCTGGTTCGGCACCCAGGACGGCCTGAATCGCTACGACGGCTACACCTCCACCGTCTTCCGCCACCTGCGCTCTGATCCCCACTCCCTGGTCCACAACACCGTCCAGGCGCTGGCGGTGGATGGGACCGGCAGCCTCTGGGTGGGGACCGTCGGCGGGATGGACCGCTACGACCGGAACAGCGGCGGTTTCGTCCACTACCCGGAGGTCGCCGAATCGGTCACCGTTATCTACCCGGCGCCGGACGGCACCCTCTGGGCCGGCACGGCGGGCGCGGGCCTCTTCCGCTACGACCCGGCGGGTGACCGGTTTCTTCCCGTCTCCGAACCTCTCCCCGACCTCCATATCCTGGCCCTCTACGGCGATGCGGACGGGACTCTCTGGGTGGGGACGGAATACGGCGGCCTGTGGGGCGACCCTGTAGGGGCAGGGCTTGCCCCTGCCCCAGGGCTTGCCCCTGCCCCCGCAGGGCAACCGCAAGGGAGGCAACCGCAAGGGGGGCAACCGCAAGGGTTGCCCCTACAGCCTCACCCCTCCCCCTGCCCCCTCCCCTCTCCTGACAAAAGTCAGGAGAGGGGAGGGGGTGGCGGCGTAGCCGCCGGGGGTGGGGTGAGGAATACGAGCCTGTGGCTGGCGACGATGGGGGGCGGGCTATCGCGCTTTGACCCGCACGCCGGGACCTTCCGCAACTATGACACCAGCGACGGCCTGCAGGGGATGCACTTCATCCCCGGCGCAGCCTACCGCAGCGCCGACGGCGAACTCTTTTTCGGCGGTACGAACGGCCTCAACCGCTTCCATCCTGCCGACCTCCGCGACAATCTCCACGCGCCCCCCGTCGTCCTCACCACCTTTCGCGTCTTTGACCAGGTACGGGATTTTGGACAGGACCTGACGGCGGTCGGCGAAATCCGCCTCTCCTATCGGGACAACTTCTTCTCCTTTGAGTTCGCCGCGCTGGACTATGCCGACCCGTCCAAAAACCGGTACGCCTACATCCTGGAGGGTTTTGACCGGGACTGGGTTCACTGCGGCACCCGCCACTACGCCGCCTACACCAACGTCCCGCCCGGCACCTACACCTTCCGTGTCCGGGCCAGCAACAACGACGGCGTCTGGAACGAGGAGGGGCTGGCCGTGCGCGTGGTCATCACCCCGCCGTTCTGGGCAACGAGTTGGTTCAGGACCCTGGCGGGTCTCGTGGTGCTGGGCGTCGGCCTGGGCATCTACGCCGTGCGGGCCCGGAACATCGCCGCACTGCGCGAGCGCGAGGAACGTTTCCGTACCCTCTTTGAAAACGCGCCCCTGGGCGTCTTTGAGGTAGACTTTTCCCCATCCCCGCCGTACATCCTCAATGCCAACCGGGAATCGGCTCGCATCTACGGTCTACCGCTGTCGGAACTGATCGGGATGCCCATAGACCGGTTGATGGCGGTGGAAGCGCAGGCGGACCTGGAGCGGATACTGGAGGGGTTGCGGGCGGGCGAGACGGTCACTTTGGAATCTGTCCACCGGCATCAAGATGGGAGGGAGTTTCCGGTGCGGGTGAGCGTGGCCCTGCAGCGGACGTCGCGTCGCCCCCAGGCCGCCATTGTCATCGTTGAGGACATCACAACCGAGAAGGCGTGGCGGTCGGAAGAAGAGGCCATCGCGGAGGAGCGTCGCCGGATCGCCCACGAAATCCACGACGGCCTGGCGCAGGACCTGGCGGCGCTGCGGATGCGGGCCCGGCTGTGGCATCGGCTGGTAGACGAATCCCCCCAGCAGATGCACGGGGAGATAGATGCCCTGCGCGACCTGCTGAGCGCCCACATCCGCGAGGTGCGGCGGGCCATCTTCGCCCTGCGCCCGGTGGCGCTGGACGAACTGGGCTTCTCCGCCGCGTTGCGCCGGTTTGCGGCCGAGTTCGCCGAACAGAACCAGGTGAATGTGGACCTCCAGGTGAACGGGGAGGAGGTCCGCCTGCCCGCCGTTCTGGAGGCCGTCCTCTTCCGCATCATCCAGGAAGCCCCGCACAACGTTGCGAAGCACGCGCAGGCGTCAACGGTGTGGATTGAACTGAATCTGGAAAAGGCCGATACGGTGTGTCTGACCGTACGCGATGACGGCGTGGGATTTGATCCGGCTATTCTTGAGCAGGCCGCGCGGAGCGGGCGCGTTGGGCTCAGGCAAATGCGCGAGCGCGTGGCTGCGCTCAGGGGCACGTTCTCACTGCGCAGCGCGCCGGGGGAGGGCACCGAAATCTGTATCGCCTTGCCGCTGGAGAGATAAACCACC
>CALDFY010000370.1 GCA_937942115.1 uncultured Anaerolineae bacterium
GCAACGCTTCTCCCTCCCTGGCGCCACACCGGGTATGACAGAGAATGTCTTTGAGACCCTGAATCTGCCATCCGGCTTGCCGGAAGAGGCCCTGATCATTTGGCCTGACACGGTTACGGAGCCCAGGAAATCCGCTGGTTCTGCCAGTTGGGCATCTCGGCTCCCAGGCTGACCAGTGGGCGGAGGTTCCCCCCATCCGGCCCCATCAGGTAGATGCCCCAGGCGTTGTCCCGGTAGGAGAGGAAGGCGACCGTGGAGCCGTCCGGCGACCAGGCGGGCAACCCCTCAATGGCCGAGGTGCTGAGCAACACCTGCACGCCCCCACCGACTCCCAGCAGGTAGAGGTCCCAGTTGCCGGTGTGGTCGGACATATAGAGCAGTTGACCGCCGCCGGGGGCCCAGTGCAGGCCGGTATCATTGGCGTTACCGGTCAGGCGGACCGGAGGCTGGCTGTCGTCCGGGTTATCTACATAAATCCCGCAGGCGGAGCCGTCGGCTTCGCAGCCGGTCCAGGCCAGCAGGCCCGTCGGCCCCCAGGAGGGGGCCCAACCCGGCGCCACCACCCGGGGCGCGTCCGCGCCGTCGGTGCGGGCGATGTAGATGTGCCAGACCCCGGCCCCATCGGGCGCGGCGTAGGCGTAGCGGGTGCCGTCGGGGGAGAGGGTCGGCCAGGCGGCATCGGCGCCGGCCCGCAACAGGACCCGGGAGCCGTCCGGCTGGAGGAGCGCGATGCCCGGCGCCAGCCGGTCCCGGAAGACCAACTGCCCCCCGCCCCAGCGCCAGCAGGGCTGGTCGGCGCCCGTCGCCACCCGGCTCAGGTAGCCGTTCGCCCCATCGGAGACCAGGGTGTAGACGTCATACATCCCCGTTTCCGGGTTGTAGGCGGCGTAGGCCAGCCGCCCGTTGGTGAATCCCGGCACCGTGATAGCGCCCGGCATGGTGCCGGTGATCGGCGCGATGGGCGTCGGCGTGGCGACCGCACACACTTCGGCGGCCTGGTCCCGCTTCTGGATCAGCGCGTTGCTGTTCATCAGCCGGAGGGCCTGGGCGTACTGTTCGGCCGCCGGACACATTTCCCCCTGTTCGGCCCAGAGGTCAGCATACGCGACGCGGGCCTGGTAGAGCCGCTGGAACACGTCCCGGTAGTTCGGCGCCAGCGCGTAGAGAGCCTCCAACTGCCGGATACACGTCTCCCAGTCCACTCCCCAGTAGCCCAACGCTCTGAGATAGCGGCGGGCCAGTTCCAGTTCCCGCAGCGCGTCGGCGTCCAGCGTTCGGATTTGGGCGGCCTGGTCCAGGAAGAAAATCCCCTCCTCCAGCGAGTCTCCCGACAGGGCGGCCATCCCTGCGTTGTAGAGGCTGGTGAAGAGCATCTCCTCCACCGCCTCCGGCTCGTAGTCGGGGGCAAAGGCGCGCAGTTGATTCAGGAGACGGGCAGCCGTCGCCCAGTCCTCCTGCTCGTAGGCCGCTTTGGCCTGGGCGTAGAGGTCGCGGGCGACCTCCTCCGTGGCCTGGGAGGTGGGGGTGGGGCGGGACGCCAGACGGGCGCGCGCTTCGGCCAGGCCCTGTTTCGCCAGCGGGTGTTCGGGGACCAGTTGCAGGGCGTACTCAAACTCGGCGATCGCCAGTTCGTACTCCCCCGCGTCCAGCCGGGTCAGCCCCCGGCGGTAATGCTCGTCGGCCAGGGCGACTCGCCGCTCCACGCTGGCCTGCCGCCCGGCCTGCAGGCCCAGGTAGCCGGAGGCCGCCAGGCTCACCGTCAGCAAGCAGAGGAAAGCGACCAGGGCCAGCAGGACCACCCGGACCCGTTGCCACAGGGTAGGGCGGGTAGGGGCTCTTTCCTCCTCTGCCTCTGCGCCGATGATGAGCGGAATGGTATCTTCCTGGGCCTTCACCCAGGGGAGCGTCCGCTGCGCGCGGCGAGCACGCCGGCCTTTCATCGGCTGGGTTTCCTCCACGTGGGCACCGCAGCGGGGGCACAGGAGGAGCGGTTCGGGAACGTTGTATCCGCATTCTGGACAGCGCATGGCTCTTGCAGAGGGATTATATCCAGTTTTGGATTCTTGTCCAGCGGGGAACGGAGGAGGCGTTCAGACCGGTCGGAAGAAACTGGCCGCCAGCGCAATGAGGAGTTGTCCGCTTTTACACCAGTCCGCGAATCGGTTCCTGCACCACTGCCAGCATCTGGTCGTGGATGAGGCCGTTGGAGGCGACGATGGTCGCGCCGGAGAGGGGGGAGGAGACGCCGTCAAAGGCGGTGACGCGGCCGCCCGCTTCCCGCACCAGGAGGATGCCTGCGGCCACGTCCCAGGGCGCCAGCCGGATTTCCCAGAAGCCGTCAAATCGCCCACAGGCGACATAGGCCAGGTCCAGCGTGGCCGCCCCGGCCCGCCGGACTCCCAGCGCGCGCCGCACGAACCGCGCCATGCGTTCGGTGTTGTTATCCGGGGCGGTCCGCCGGTCGTAGGGGAAGCCGGTGGCTAGGAACGCGTCCTCCAGGCGGGAGACGGTGGAGACATGGATGGGCTCGCCGTTCAGCGTCGCGCCGCCGCCGGCCACCGCCGCGAAGGTCTCATCCCGCAGCGGGTCGTAGATGACGCCGAGGACGGGCTCTCCCTCCGCCACCAGCGCCAGCGAGATGCCCACGTGCGGGAAGCCGTGGGCGAAGTTGTTGGTTCCATCCAGCGGGTCCACCAGCCAGATGGGCGGGCCGGGGGCCTGCCAGGCATCCCCGCCGCCCTCTTCGGCCAGGATACGGTGGTCGGGGAAGGCGGCGCGCAGCCGGTCCACGATGTGCCGCTCCACCGCGATGTCCGTCTCGGTGACCGGATTAACGTCTCCTTTGAAGTTGATAGCCAGGAGCGAGGTGCGCGGGAACGCCCGTCGGACTATTTCGCCGGCTTCATGGGCAATTTCAACGGCAATCTGGAGGGTTGTCACTTTGCTTCTCAAAAGTAGCGGCGAAGCGCTGATCAGGTGGGGGCGCGGGTTAGCTGCTGTCCTCTTTCAACTCCCCCAGAATTCTTTCCACCTGCAATGCCACCTCGTCTAACTCCTCGCTGACTATCTGCCACACCACGTCCAAGCTGACCCCAAAATAGTGATGGATTAACCGATCCCGAACCCCTGCCATATTTCTCCAGGGGAGAGTCGTGTGCCGATTGCGTATCTCATCTGACAGCCTCTTTGTCGCCTCGCCGATGATCTCCAGATTACGTAATATCTCTCCAGAAACGCGTCAAAACTCATTCCGACCGTGTATGATTGAATCCGGTGGATGGCTTCCAGTATATCGCTCAGAAATTCCCTATCTGTCCGCTTAGACATAGATGATGCTCCGCTCTATCTCTGTAGCCACCCATGGCAGCCGAATGTCCTGGATGCCCACCGGGGTCAACAGGTCCACTTGCCGACCCAATATATTTTCCAGATATTCGGCCAATTCCACAAACCGAAACCCTATCGGGCGTTCAAACTCCACAATAAGATCAATGTCGCTCGCTTCGCCCGGCTCTCCCTGTGCATAAGAACCGAAAAGACCTATCCGCTTGATGCCGTATTCGGCAGCAAGATAGGCGAAGTGTTGCCGAAGCGTTGCAATAATCTCTTCACGGTCCAACGTCCCACCTCTCTTACATCTACATCGGTGTAATTCATCTATTTGGTTGGTATTATACATCAGTTTTTGTGCCGGTCAATGGGATGGTTCATAGTTGGTGACACTTTTGCTGGCAGACATTCTGCCCTCACCCCACCCCCTGCCCCCTCCTCTCTCCCGCTCGCCTTCGGCGGCAGAGGCCTCATCCCTTTCCCGACCTCTCCCCTCTCCCTCACTCTTTCCAAAACCGTCTTCTTCCCCCTTGTTTTCTCCTTATATTCAGCAAGGTTAATTTTAGGCGGATAGGTTGAGGCAAA
>CALDFY010000371.1 GCA_937942115.1 uncultured Anaerolineae bacterium
AATCGATCTCCGGTCGGTTATACTGTGGCATTGGGCCCTCCTTTTCAGGCTATGTTTTGATGATGACCGTATTTTCCCCGAAAAGGAGGCCCCTGGCAAGTGTGAGTTGTTAAAGTGTCAACCGATCAGTGAACCATCCCATTTGACGAGGAGCGAATCGTGCTCGTCTACAAGAGTGGCGAGAAAGACGTTACCCAATATTCGGTAGAGCCGTATCCCCCTGGAAATCGCTGAAACATCGTGGTGGGGAGAAAAGATGTCCATCCCAGGTCCCGATGACATTCTCCGTCACGAATTCCCTAACGGCATTGTCCTCCTGGTGCGGGAAAATTTCACCAATCCGACGGTCGTCCTCAGCGGCTATCTGGAGGCCGGCTCCGGCGACGAGACGCCTCCGCAGGCCGGCCTGGCTTCCTTCACCGCCTCCGCCCTCACCCGGGGCACCGTCCACCGGACCTTTGACCAGATTTACGAAGAGGTGGAGTCGGTGGGGGCCTCCATCGGCGTCTCCGCCGGGGTCTACGAGACCGGTTTCGGCATCAAGTGCCTGGCCGAGGACTTCCCCCGCATCCTGGAGGTCCTGGCCGACGTCCTCCGCAACCCCACCTTCCCGCCCCAGGAGGTGGAGAAACTGCGGGGGGAAATCATCACCGACCTGGAGGAGCGGGCCCACGACACCCGCCGCATGGCGTCGCTCACCTTTCGGGAACTGGCCTACCCGCCCGGTCATCCCTACGGCCGCAGCGTGAACGGCTACATAGAGACCGTCTCCCCGCTGACGGCCGACGACCTGGCCGCCTTCTACCGCGCCCACTACACCCCTCGGGGAATGGTCATCACTGTGGTAGGCGCTATCGGGGCGGTGGAGGCGGTGGACCTCATAGAGCGGACTTTCGGCGACTGGAACGGCCCGGCTCCCCAGCGGGCCCCATCTCCGCCCGTCTCCCCGCCGGAGGAGGTCCGGCAGAAATTCGTCCCCATCCCCGGCAAGACCCAGACGGACATCGTCCTGGGCTACCCGGGCCCGGCCCGCACCGACCCGGCCTTCCTGGACGCGCTGCTCTGCAACACCATCCTGGGGGTTTTCGGGATGATGGGCCGCCTGGGCGACAAAGTCCGGGACGAGCAGGGGCTGGCCTACTACTCCTATAGTCGGGTAGAGGGAGGCCGGGGGCCTGGCCCCTGGACCGTTATCGCCGGGGTGAATCCGGCCAATGTGGAGCGGGCGCTGGAGAGCATCCGGGCCGAAATCCGCCGCATCTGCCAGGAGCCGGTGCCCTCGGAGGAACTGGCCGATAGCCAGTCCTTCCTGGTGGGTAGTCTCCCGCTGCGGCTGGAGACCAACGAGGGCGTCGCTGCGGCCATCCTGGAGATGGAGCGGTACGGCCTGGGGCTGGATTACCTTCAGCGTTACGGCAACCTGATCCGGGAAATCACCCCGGAGCGGGTACTGGCGGCGGCGCAGCGCTGGTTGAACCCCGATGCCTATGTGCTGGCCATGGCCGGCCCGCCCCCATCGTAGGGGCAGGGCTTGCCCCTGCCCCATCGGGGGCAACCGCAAGGGTTGCCCCTACATGCCCCCGCCCCGTTGGGGGGCAACCGCCGTAGGGTCAGGGCTTGCCCCTGCTCCATCGGGGGCAACCGCAAGGGTTGCCCCTACATGCCCCCGCCCCGTTGGGGGACAACTGCCGTAGGGTCAGGGCTTGCCCCTGCCCCATCGGGGGCAACCGCAAGGGTTGCCCCTACATGCCCCTGCACCCGGGTGAACATGGCTGTTATCGTTCGTCCCCTCTCTTCCACCGATACCGAACACTGGCTCCGCCTTCGCCGGCAATTGTGGCCGGATGACCCGCTGGAGGAGCATCTCCGGGAGATGGAGGCCGTCCTGGCCAGGCCGGAAGAGTTTGCGGTCTTCCTGAGCATCGGAGATGATGGCCGCCCGAGCGGCTTTGTGGAGGTCTCGCTGCGGCCCCGCGCCGAGGGCTGTGCCACCTCCCCAGTGGGCTACATAGAGGGCTGGTTCGTGGAGGAGAACGCGCGCGGCCGGGGGATCGGACGGGCCCTGATCGGTGCGGCGGAGGAGTGGGCCCGCGCGCGCGGATGCCGGGAACTGGCCTCCGACGCCGACATCGCCAACGAAGCAGGCCAGCAGGCCCATCGGGCACTGGGGTTTGAGGAGGTGGGGCGCGACGTCCACTACCGGCGGGCCATCTCCCCGCCTCCGGAGGGAGAAGCGGCTCCTGCGCCGGCCCCTGGCCGGGAGGAACGCCGGCCGGTCCCGGCCCTGGCGGTGGGGGTGGATCTGGTGGAAATCCCCCGCGTGGAGCGGGCGCTGAACCGCCACGGGGAGCGCTTCCTGCGCCGCGTCTTCACCCCGGCGGAGGTCATCTACAGCCGGGGACGGGCGCCGGAACTGGCGGCGCGCTTTGCCGCCAAAGAGGCTGTTGCCAAAGCGCTGGGGGTAGGGATGCGCATACTGGCGCCCGACGGGGTGGAGTGGCACGAGGTGGAGGTTCTGGGGGACTGGCGGGGCCGTCCGGAGGTCTACCTGCACGGACGGGCCGCCCGCCGGGCCGCCCAACTGGGCCTGACCCAATGGGCCGTCAGCCTCTCCCACGAACGGGAGTACGCCGTCGCCCTGGTCGTGGCGACGGGGTGAAAGTGGTGATTCCCCGATGTCTCTTCGTCTCAAAACCTCTTTTCTGATTATCGTTGTTACTGCTGGCCTTATCGCAGTCCTCTACCTGTTTTTCTCCACCAACTTGCTCCGCCAGTTCTCTCAACTGGAGCGCCAGGAAGTAGAAGAGGAAACCGTCAGAGCGGTCAACGTTCTCCTGAACGAACTGGAGGACCTGGACACCAAAGCGGAGGATTGGGCGCCCTGGGATGAGACGTATCGGTTTATAGAGGACGGAAACCGGGAATACATCTCCAACAACCTGACCGATCCGGTGTTTGAGAATCTGCGGCTGAATCTGATGCTGTTCGTTCACGCCTCTGGGCGGATTGTCTACGGAAAGGCCTTTGACCTGGAAACCGGCCGGGAGGTCGCCCTCCCGAATGCTGTGAATGTTCTGGCAGAGGACCCGCAGATTATTCGTCATACGAATCCGAGGGAAGGGCGAACCGGCATTGTCCTGATGCCGCAGGGCCCCCTGATCTTCAGTTCCTGGCCCATCGTGACCAACCTTTACGGGGGACCGATCCGGGGTACCCTGGTGATGGGACGCTACCTGACTTCGGCGGAGGTCCAGCGTATCTCCGACCTGCTGGGGTTTCCCCTTTCCGTCTATCGGCTGGACCGGCCCTGGGAGATGCCGGGAGATGTCCAGTTGGCCCGCTCTGCTTTACTGGATGAATCCTCCGTCCTGGTTCGCCCCCTGAACGATGCGACCGTTGCCGGCTACGCCATTCTAAAGGACGTGCACGGAGACCCCGCCCTCGTCCTGCAGGTCCGGTTGCCCCGGACCATTTACTGGCAGGGAGAAGGCGCCATCCGCTTCTACTTCTTCTCCCTGCTTGCCATCGGTATTCTCTTTGGCTCGCTCACCATGATCCTGCTGGAACAGTTTGTCATTTCCCGCCTGGTTCGGATGAGCGCCGAAATGGACGCCATCGGGATCAGCGGCGACCTTTCCCGGAGACTCCGGGTTCGGGGAAAGGACGAACTATCCCGGCTGGGAGAAGCCGTTAACCGGATGCTGGAAGCGATCCGGAGCGCCCAGGAGGCCCAGGCGGAGAGCGAAGCCCGCTATCGGATCGTCGTGGAACAGGCCTCCGAGGGGATTGCCCTGGTGGATGGCCGGACAAGGCAATTTATAGAAGCCAACGCAGCGTTCCTGAGCATGCTGGGGTACACCGGGGAGGAGTTGCAGCAACGGACGCTTTCCGACATTCTGAGTGATAGGGCTGCTCAGGAGGAAGACGAGGAGATTCGGCGAGTGCTGGAGGAGGGAGTATTTCTGTTCGGTGAGCGAATCTGGCGACGGAAGAACGGTTCACCGATCCCGGTGGAAGTCGCTGTGAACCGAATGTATCACCAGGGTCGCGCCGTCCTCTGTATGCTGGTCCGGGATGTCACCGAGCGGAAGCGGATGGAGCAGTATCTGATCCAGACCGAGCGGATGACCGCAATGGGGCAACTGGCGGCCACCCTGGCCCATGAGATCAATAACCCGCTCCATTCCATCTGGACGATGCTGGAACTGGTGACGGATTTTCCGGTGAGCGAAGTAGAAAGGAGAGAGTACCTGGGGGCAATTCGGAGAGAAGTCCGACGGTTGATGACCCTCACCCGGCACGTGCTGGAATTTGCCCGTCCCCTGGACCAGGAAGCCGTGCCGATCCATCTCGGGGAGCCCCTCCGCTACGCGCTGAATCTGGCCGACCGGCGGCTCAGGGACCATAACATCCAGGTCTCCCTGCGGGTTTCGGATGACCTGCCCCCCGTTTCGGGTTCTCCGGACCAACTGGCCCAGGTTTTTCTGAACCTGATCCTGAACGCAGTGGACTCTATGCCCGAGGGAGGACGACTGGAAATTGATGCGGCCGTGCAGGGCCGGGAGGTCATTTTGACCTTCACCGACAGCGGCCCCGGAATCCCGTCAGAGGTTCTGGAACATCTCTTTGAGCCGTTCGTCACGACCAAAAAGGACGGTACCGGTCTGGGGTTGGCTGTCTCTCAGAGCATCATCCGGCGCCATGGAGGCACGATGACCGCCGCAAATGCTCCCCAGGGAGGGGCCGTATTCACCATTACCTTGCCGACGGCGCAACGGTGGAGGGATGATTCGGGTGCGGAGGACCGGTAAATGGAGGAATTTTCTGCCCGTATTCTGATCGTGGATGATGAGCCGACAACCTGCACGGCGCTCACCCGCGCGCTGACGCTGATGGGCTATCAGGTGGATAGCGCGCTTTCCGGCCAGGAAGCGCTGGCCCGTTTGAACGCTCTCCCCTATGACGTCATGGTTCTGGACCTGCGGCTGCCGGATATTCGGGGCGAAGATATCCTCCAACAGGCCCGACAGATTCAGCCGGACCTGCTGGTTATCATCCTGACCGCCTACGCTTCGCTGGATAGCGCGATTGCGGCCGTAAAGGCCGGAGCGATAGATTATCTCCTCAAGCCGTATAGCATCCATGCGCTGGAGGAGGCCATTGCGAAGGCCCTTCACCGCCGCCGCGAGCAGATGCGCCGGGACCGTCTCCTGCGGGTGATCGCAGAGGCAGTAGAGCAACTGGGCCTGGAGGAGCCGGCCGAGGCTTCGGCAGTGATTTTGCCGGGCCGATTCCTCCGTCAGGGACGGGTGACGCTGGACCGGGAAAAGCGCACGGTCATCATTGCCGGAACGCCCGATCAGGAAGAAACCGAGGTCATGCTGACCAACAGCGAAGCCGCGTTGCTGGAGTACCTGATGGAGCGCCCGGAGGTCGTGGTCTCCTGTCGGGAACTGGCGCAAAACGTTCTGGGGTACCGAGACCTGACCGAACGGGAAGCGGAAGTTCTCATCCGTCCACTTGTTTTCCGGCTGCGCAAGAAGATTGAGCCGGACTCCGAACAACCGATGTGGATCCGCACCGTGCGGGGAAAGGGGTACTTTTTCTCCGCGTAAGTGAGTCCGGGTCCCTGGAGATTGGGGGCAGGCGAAGATTTCGCCTGCCCCCAATTTTTATGCCCGGGGGGTTGGTTCATTTTCTGAACGAAATGGGTGACACGTTTGGAAGGCATTAAAAATTACACACGTCTGTTTCATTGCCCGCCAGGTCATTGCCCTCACCCCCTGGCCCCCTCTCCCCTTGGCCTGCGGCCAAGAGGGGGCCTCACCCCTCCCCCGCCGCCTTCACCTCACCCCCGGCCCCTCTCCTGACCGAAGGGTCAGGAGAGGGGAGGGGATTCGGGGGGATTTTGGGGCGGCGGCG
>CALDFY010000372.1 GCA_937942115.1 uncultured Anaerolineae bacterium
GCGTCCTATCTGAAAAGTGTCAGGTAGCCAGATCACCGGCTTTATCAACTATCTGCGGAAAGACCATCAATAACCCGACTCCATAGACTCCGGACTGTGGACTCCGGACTTCGGACTATATAGCCTATGACCCGAGGCCGACGCAAACACATTCCTCAGCGCACCTGTGTGGCGTGCCGCGCGGTGCGCCCGAAGCGGGCCCTCATCCGCATCGTCCGCACTCCAGAGGGAGAGGTCCGGGTGGACGAGCGGGGCAAGCAGAGCGGACGGGGCGCTTATCTCTGCGCGCAACGAGTCTGCTGGGAGGAGGCGCTGAGACGGCGCCGGCTGGATACGGCTCTACGCACCACCCTGGACGAAGCCACAATGGAGACCCTCAGGGCCTACGCCCAATCTCTGCCGGAACGACTGGAGGAGGCGGAGGCGCCGGAGGGGCAGGGGATGTAGGCGGAACCTCACCCCTCCCCTGGCCCTTCGGGCCACTCCCTCCCCTGAACTTTGGCTTTTCCGGCGAAGGGGTGAAAAGAAAGAGGGGGTCTTTCAACCCGCTGGCGAAAAGGCCCAACTTGAGGGGAGGGGGACAGGGGGTGGAGTGAGGAAAGGAGGATGGATGGCGGATAAAAACAACCGAGTCATTGAAATACCGGCCCGCCTGACGGTCCGTGAACTGGCCCAATTGATGAACGTCAGCCCCATTGACGTCATCAAGCGGTTGATGTACGACGGCATCATCGCCACGATTAACCAGACCATTGACTACGAGACGGCCGCCATCGTGGCCTCGGAAATGGGGTTTGAACCGCGCGAGGAAACCGTCGCCGTTGCGGAAGAAGAGGCGGCCCTCGCCGGACCGACTCCTCTCTGGGAGCGATTATACGCTCAGGAGGACCCGGCAAACCTGCGTCCCCGCCCGCCGGTCGTCACGGTTTTGGGGCACGTAGACCACGGCAAGACTTCGTTGCTGGACGCCATCCGCCAGACCGACGTCGCCGCCGGGGAGGTCGGCGGCATCACCCAGCACATCGGCGCCTATCAGGTGGAGCATAACGGGCGCCTCATCACTTTTCTGGATACGCCGGGCCACGAGGCCTTCACCGCCATGCGGGCACGCGGCGCCCAGACCACCGACATCGCCATCCTGGTCGTCGCCGCCGACGACGGCGTGATGCCTCAGACCGTAGAGGCCATCAACCACGCCCGCGCGGCCCGCGTGCCCATCATCGTCGCCCTGAACAAAATAGATAAACCCACTGCCCAGCCGGAACGGGTCAAGCGGCAACTGAGCGATCTGGGCCTGACCCCGGACGAATGGGGCGGTGATACGTTCGTCATTCCCGTATCGGCCAAGAAGCGCATCGGCCTGGAAGACCTGCTGGCGACCATTCTCCTGGTCGCCGACGAGCAGAACATCCGGGCCAATCCCAACCGTCCCGCCGTCGGCACCGTCCTGGAGGCCCAACTGGACCGCAGTATGGGCCCCACCGCGACCGTCCTGGTCCAGAACGGCACCCTTCGGGTGGGCGACGCGGTGGTCGCCGGGACGGTCTACGGGCGGGTGCGCCGGATGCTGGATAGCCACGGCAAGCCCATCCGGGAGGCGCCCCCCTCCACGCCCGCCCTGATTCTGGGCCTTTCGGACGTCCCCACCGCCGGAGACATCTTTGAGGTGGTGGAAAGCGAAAAAGTCGCCCGCGCCATCGCTGCCCAGAGGCAACAGGAGCGCGAAGCCCAGGCGGCTCGTCCCACCCGTCTCACCCTGGACGACCTTTCCCGCAGCATCCGGCAGGGACAGGCCAGAGAACTCAACCTCATCATCAAAGCCGACGTCCAGGGCTCCATTGAACCCATCGTCTCCTCCCTCTCCAAACTGGGCCGCGAGGACCTGAAGGTCAACATCATCCACGCGGCGGCCGGAAACGTCACCGAGTCCGACATCAACCTGGCGATTGCCTCGCGCGCCATCGTCATCGGCTTTCAAGTGACGGTGGACCCGGCGGCCCGGCGGCTGGCCGAAAACGAGGGAGTGGACGTCCGCATTTACGACATCATCTACGAGTTAATAGACGAAGTGGAACTGGCCCTCAAGGGCCTTCTGGAACCGACCTACGTGGAGAAGACCATTGGCAAGGCCGAAGTACGGGCGACGTTTGAGATTTCCAAAGTCGGTCGGGTGGCCGGTTGCTATGTTCTGGAGGGGGAGGTGCGCCGCAACGCTCGCGCCCGCCTCTTCCGGCAGGGGGAGCAGAAGTTTGACGGCCCCCTGGCCTCCCTGAAACGCTTCGCCAAAGACGTGCGCGAGGTCAAGGCGGGCTACGAGTGTGGCATCGGCCTGGAAGGATTCCACGACATCCAGGTCGGGGACATCCTGGAATTTTACGTCAAGGAGCGAGTAGCGCAAGATTAATCTTGCGCTCTTGCGCTACGAATGATGGGCAAAAAATACCAGAAGCGAGCTGCCGATTTGATTCAAACCCATCTGACCGACCTGCTCCAGACGCAGGTCAACGACCCGCGCCTGCAGATGTTGACCATCACCGGCGTAGAGGTGACCCCGGATGCGACCCGGGCCCACGTCTATTTCACCGCACTGGGGGATATGGAGCGGCAAGCCGAAGTGCAGGCCGCCATTCAGAGCGCTGCCGGATTCCTCCGTCGGGAACTGGGCCGTCGGCTCCGTCTGCGCAACACCCCCGAACTGGTTTTCCATTGGGATTCTTCTATAGAACGGGGCGAGCGCATTGCGGGGTTGATTGACCGTCTGCGGGAGGAAGAACTCTCAGGAGAATGATGGTCGCTCCCTCTTCCCTCTCGCATCCGGTACTGGAGCAGGTCGGGCAGTATATCCGCCAGGCGCGGCGGGTCGCCATTGTCACCCACGAACGGCCGGATGCCGACGCGCTGGGCTCCAGCCTGGGGCTGGCCCACGCCCTGCGCCGGATGGGCAAAGAGGCCGCCGTCTTTCTCTTTGACCCCATCCCTTTCGGCCTGGACTTTCTGCCCGGTCTGGATACCATTGTGGCCGACCTGCCCGGCCCGGAGACGGACCTGGTCATCGCTGTGGATGCCGGAGAACCGGCCCAGATCGGTCCCCGGCTCTACGATGCCATTTGCCGCCTCGGCGTCCCGCTGGTGGTGGTAGACCATCACGAAAGCAACACCGGCTACGGAAGCATCAGCGCCGTCTTCCCTCAGACGGCCTCCACATCCGAAGTGGTGCTGATGTTGGTTCAGACGCTGGGGATCCCGATAGATCCGACCATTGCGACCTGCCTGCTGGCAGGTGTCGTTTTTGATACTCGTGCCTTCGCTACCCCGGACACCGGCCCGGAGACGCTCCAGGCCGCCGCGCTCCTGATGGAACGGGGCGGTTCCCTTTACGAAGTGATGACAGCCTACCGGGGCCAGCATCCGCTGAAGGCGCTCCGACTGTGGGGTGAGGCGCTGACCCGAATGGAGGTCCGGGACGGGGTGGCCTGGACCTCCATATCCCAGGAGATGTACCGGGCCACGGGGACGACGATGGAGGATACGGAGGGCCTGGCCAACTTTATCCTGGATGCGGCCGACGTGCAGATTTCTCTGGTCTTCCGGGAGCGGCCTGAGGGAGGGATGATTCGGGTGAGCGCCCGTTCTAAGCCTGGCTTCAACCTGGTGCCGCTGGCTCGTTCGTTCCCCACCGGGGGCGGGCACAAGATGGCCGTCGGATTTGAAGTAGACCCGCCACTGGAAGAGGCCGTCCCGAAAACCATCGCGCGCCTGGAGGACCTGCGCCGTTCCGGACGACTGGATGACCGTTAGCCCCAAACTCACAGGAAAATCTGCGTTGAATCTGCGCTTATCCGCGTCCCATTCATGGACGGCATTCTCAACCTCAACAAACCGCGCGGCCTGACTTCCCACGACGTGGTGGCGCGCGTGCGGTCTATTACCCGGCAGCGGGAAGTCGGCCACGCGGGCACCCTGGACCCGATGGCTACCGGCGTCCTCCTCCTCTGCCTGGGTCGGGCCACCCGCCTGGCCGAATACCTGATGGATTCTCCTAAACTCTACCGCGCCCGTATCCGCCTGGGCGTTACCACCGACACCGACGACGCGGAGGGGGCGGTCATCGCAGAAAAGCCGGTGGTGGTGGACAGGGCGGCGGTGGAGGCCGTGCTGGAGCGATTCCGGGGCCCTATCCTGCAGGTGCCGCCGATGTATTCGGCCCTGAAGCGGGACGGCCAACCGCTTTACCGCCTGGCCCGCCAGGGACAGAGGGTGGAGCGGGAACCCCGACCGGTGGAGATTTACCGTCTGGACCTGACCCTCTGGGAGCCGCCGGAACTGACGCTGGAGGTCCTCTGCTCCCCCGGTACCTACATCCGGGCCCTGGCCCGCGACCTGGGGGAAGCCCTGGGATGTGGCGCCCATCTGACCGGTCTCGTCCGGCTGGCCAGCGGCGATTTCCGTCTGGAGGACGCGGCCGAACTGGATGCGCTCACGCCGGAGCGGTTGCCGGAACTCTTGCTCCCCCCCGATGCGGCCCTGCGCCGCTATCCGGCGCTCTTCCTGGATGCGGCTCAAGCGCGCGCCGTCCGCCACGGCCGGGACATCCCGGCTGTCCTGCTGGCAGACGACCGCAAAGCGGGACAAAGGGATGCCCCACTGGCCCGCGCCTATGGCCCCGACGGCCGCCTGCTGGCAGTGCTGGAATACCGCCCAGACCGGTCCGTTTGGCACCCGCGCAAAGTCCTGACGTAGCGCAAGATTTATCTTGCGCCTTGGTCTTGCGCCTTGCATCTCGCCATGCAACCCATACCGTTTCGTCCCATTATCGCGGTTATCGGCGGTGCGGCGCCGATGCCCGAAGAGGAGGCCGCCGCCGAGGCGGTGGGCCGCGCGCTGGCCGAAGGAGGGGCCATCCTCATCTGCGGTGGACGCGGCGGCGTGATGGAGGCCGCATGCCGGGGCGCCAAATCCGCCGGCGGTCTGACCATTGGCATCCTCCCCGGCCCCGACCGGCGCGAGGCCAACCCATACGTGGACATCCCCATCGTCACCGGCCTGGGCGAGGCGCGCAACGTCATCATTGCCCGGACGGCCCACGCGGTGGTGGCCGTTGGGGGCAGTTACGGCACGCTGAGTGAAATGGCATTCGCCCTCCTGTTCGGCGTGCCGGTGGTGGCGCTGGGGAGTTGGGAGGTGCGGCGCGAGGGGCATCCGCCCGCCCCCGTCATCTATGCTGAAACTCCCCAGGAGGCGGCCGCCCGCGCCCTGTCGCTGGCCCGAAAATAACGCCCTGCGCCCTGCGCCCTGCGCTCTGCGACTTGCGCCCTGCATGGAACTCACCTACGACCTGGAATCCCTGAATCTCTCCACGCCCTCTCACGTCACCATTGGGGCATTTGATGGGGTGCACCGGGGGCACCAGCACCTCATCGGTTCCATGGCCCGGGCCGCCCATGAGGCCGGACGGGCCGCCGTTGCGCTGACCTTTGATCCCCACCCTGGTGCCCTCCTGGGCCGCAGTCCGGTGGCCGTGCTGACGACGCCGGAGGAACGGGCCGCGCTGATCGCCGACCTGGGGGTGGACGTGTTGGTGGTCCTGCGCTTCACCCCGACGATGGCCGGGACCCCGGCGTCCCGCTTCATTCACCTGCTCCGCCGTCACCTGCATATGGTGGAACTGTGGGTGGGGCCGGATTTTGCCCTCGGACACCGTCGGGAGGGGAATGTCCCTTTCCTCCGGCAGATGGGGGAACAGGAGGGGTTTGTCGTTCGGGTGGTGGAGCCGCTTCAGTGGCAGGGCGCAGTGGTCAGCAGCACTCGCATCCGGGCCGCTCTCACTGCGGGGGAAATTGAGGAAGCCAATGGCTGTCTGGGCCGTCCATACCGCTTGACCGGGCGGGTAGTGCGAGGACGGGGATTGGGCCGACGGTTGGGCATTCCCACGGCCAACCTGGCCCCGCCGCCGGAGCGCCTTGTCCCGGCCAACGGCGTCTATGCTGCGTATGCCCACACCCAATACGCGGGCTCCTGGCCCGCCGTGGTCAACGTGGGGGTCCGCCCCACCATTGCCCCCGACCACCTCACCGTGGAGGCGCACCTGCTGGATTTCGACGGCGACCTCTATGACCAGACGCTGGCGCTGGATTTCATCGCTCGTCTGCGGGACGAGCAGACCTTCCCCAGCCTCAACGCGCTGGTGGAGCAGATTCAGCGGGACATCGCTCAGGCGCGCGTCATGTTGCGTTCGTAGTCAGCCACGGGCGTTCGTAGTCAGCCACGAAGCGCAGCGGAGGGGCGTTTGTAGTGAGCCACGGAGCGCAGCGGAGTGGCGTTTGTAGTCAGCCACGAAGCGCAGCGGAGTGGCGTTGACGGCACTCCCCTTCGTTTCGTGCCTTACTACGAACCGTTCGTAGTCAGCCACGGAGCGCAGCGGAGGGGCGTTTGTAGTGAGCCACGGGGCGCAGCGGAGGGACGTCAAAGTCTGCGCATCCAGTACCACACCGACCCTCTACCCGATGGGTCCTCCCCGCCCTCTTGCCGTTCCACCCGGAAGCCCGGGCCGAAGAGACGGCGCACCTCCTCCGGAGCGATGCCCCGTCTGGACGGGCCGCCGGGGCGGGGGAGAAACGCATAGAGCATATAGAGGCCGCCGGATCGGACCAGTCGGGTGACCTCTGAGGCGTACCGTCCCCGGCCCTCCGGCGGGATACCGTGCAGGCAGCCGATGTCCAGTGCCAGGTCAAAGGGGTCGGTCAGAAATCTCAGGCGGGTCACATCGGCGCGGTAGAAGCGGATGGGTAGGCCGGCGCGGTGGGCCCGCCGCCGCGCCTGTCGGATAGCCAGCGCAGAAAAGTCCACCCCTACCACCTCCCAGCCGTGGCGGGCCAGATAGAGACTGGTGGTCCCGGTCCCACAGCCCAGGTCCAGCGCCCGCCCTGGCGGCAGTTCCCCCCGCTCCACCAGTTCCACCACCTCCGGCGGCGGGACCCCCGTGTCCCAGGGGGCGTTTCCCAGAAGATAGCGGAGTTCAAAGAAAAGAGAGCGCATAAGGTTGGTTCGTTCGTTAGGACAACTGCTCGCAGTTGTTCTACAACGTCATGTGCAACTTGATTTTCTGAAGACATTTGCGACCGGTCAAGCGTTGCGGCCAGATTGCCCCTCCCCCTTACCCCCTCCCCACCGCCGCTACGCGGCGTGGGGAGGGGAGAGATGGTGGGGTTTGTGGGCGGCGGCGAAGCCGCCGCCCACAAACCCCACCCA